>DATCHY010000116.1:0-6918 GCA_036508065.1 Geomonas sp.
GTAGGGATATTGATTAAAACAGAAATCATTTCACAGGAAAAAGATGTTCTTTCAGGTGTAGTTGAGGTAGAGACTCGCCGTCCCATGACAGTCGCCGTCTTAAAGTGCGAGATGATGATTCTTCTCTGTAGGTCCAGGCAGTTTAACCAAAGCAGCCCGCCCTGCTCCGAGTAGCGCGGCCCGGTCGTTCAGTATGACCTTCACGGGGATCGATTCCACCAAGGCACTGAGACGCCCCTTGGCGCTGAAGGCGCCCATGAAGGCGGGTCCCTGCAGTCTGGCGAGGATGTGAGGCGCTATGCCCCCGCCCAGGAAAACTCCGCCCGTTGCCAGAAACCGCAGAGCCGCATTGCCGGACTCGGCGCCGTAAACGGCAACGAAGATGTCGAGCGTTTTGCTGCAGAGTGGGCAGCGTTTTGCGATGGCAGCTGCGGTAATGGCTGCCGCCGGGTCGCCTGCGTCCATGGCGGCAGTCACGGCGGGGTCCTCCGGGATCGAGCGCGTGTCCCGCAGGAAGCGGTAAATGCTCACCAGACCCGGCCCCGAGACGACCCGCTCGTAGCTTACCCGACCGTGTGAGGACCGCAGGTAGAGCAGAAGCTCGGCCTCCTGCTCGTTACGGGGGGCGAAGTCCGCGTGTCCGGCCTCGCTTGGCAGCGGCCGATGGGTGGCGCCATCCCAGTAGGCGAGGGACTCTCCCAGGCCGGTGCCGGCCGAAACGACGGCGATGGTCCCGGTGGGATCCGGGTTTCCCGTGTTGAGGACCGCGAGGTCCTCGTCCTTCAGGCAGCCGATACCGTAGGTGTTGGCGGCCAGATCGTTGATGAGTTGCACCCCCGGGAGCCCGAGTTCGCGGGCCAGTTCAGCGGCCTTGATGCTCCAGGGGAGGTTCGGAGTGTTGACCTCCCCCTCGATTACCGGGCCGGCGATGCCAAAGCAGGCCCTCTCCGCCTTCAGCCGGTGCCGCGCGGCAAAGCTCCTCACGATCTGGTACAGGCTGGCATGCTCCCTGCTCGGGTAACGCCCCTCGGCCCGGACCACCAACTCCCCGCTGTCCGCTTCGAAATAGGCGAGCCGCGTGGATGTTCCGCCTACGTCTCCCGCAAGAATCAGCATGAACACTCCTTTTGAAACAATGGACAATGGACAATGGACAATGGACAATGGACAATTGAAAGTTATTTTCCGATTAGCACTCCACGCCGATCACGATGATTTACCAGCTAGTAACTTCAGTGACCTTTACCTGCCCCTCGTTATGATAGCTTCAAATGCTCTGATCGCAACCTTGCCCGCCGGCGCGGCACGCCTCAGCGCGGCAGTCACGTCACCCCCCCCGCCCTTGGCAAGAGGAGAGTCTGCCTTGGCAATAACCAGATAAAAAATCAGCCGCTTGGAATGTCTCCCAAGCGGCTGATTAAAGAATTGCTGTTACAAACATCATCACACTGTACGCCGGTCAGCGTCCCGCACCCGCGGCAGCATCGGCCCGGATGGCCTGGGCCAGATCGCCGCTCACCGCGAGAAGCGCCCGACCGTACGCTGCCACCAGGGGATCGTAGCCCGGGCCTCCCGCAGGTTCGCGCACCAGGGAACGCCCGGTTTTCGGAGCGCCCCCGGCGGCACGGCGCAGGGTCCAGACGGCCTCGATGGTGACGGCCTGCCCCGGCGACGCCTCGAAACGCTGGATGTCCAGCAGCACCCGGTAGTCCGCACCGGCGCCGGAGTGCTGGGCATAGGTCGATACCCGGCTTGAGCCGAGCAGACGGCCCAGGTTCTCCGCGACCAGTCGCGGGATCTCGCTCTTGAGTGGCTCGGCCCAGCGGTGCGTCTCCAGGATCTCCACCCGGTTGGCTGCAACCCGCACCACGAGCTGCGGCCGGTCCACCACCTCGGGGAGCGTGACCGGTCCGACGGCAACGGCCGGCACGGCACTGGCTGCAGCAGCCTCGATCCTGGCACCCGGTTCAAGGGTGTAGAAGGTTACCCTCGGCGATCTGCTGCAACCGGCGGAAACTGCGGCCAGGCATACGGCCAGCATGCCAATTCCAAAGCTGCGCATCATTGTTTGTCCTCCCGTTTGCCGCGAACTAACGATTCAGGGTGCTGCTCCAGGTAATCGCCCAGCACCCGCAGCGACTGTGCGGCCCGCGACACCTCCCGCAGGGTCTCGCGCAGGTCGAGCTGCAGCGGCGCATCGCCGGAGAGGACCTGGTTTGCGCCGCCCAGGGTGGTTTGCGCCGCACCCAGCGTCTTGCGCACCTCCCCCAGAGACTGCCGCGCCTCCGAAAGCACCGAGCGAGCTTCCGGGATGACCGTGCCGTCCACGTTCTTCAGGAGCTTTTCCGCGCTCTTCAGGGTGGAGTCAAGGGACTGCACCGTCTTTCTGGCATCGCCGGCAAGTTCCTCCAGCGGCATTTTCTCGAACTTCTGGACGATTTGCATCAGCTTCTTCTGCAACTCTCCCATGGAGCCCGGGACGGAGGGAAACCTGGGCGGGTTCGTGCTCCAGTCGATTTTCGCCGGTTTCGCCCTGGGAAAGAACTCCAGCGCGACAAAGAGCTGCCCGGTCAAAAGGTTCCCGCTCTTGATCTCCGCCCGGAAACCGCGGGCGACCAGCGCATCGAGCAGTTCCCGGGAATCCGGGGGCTTTGCCTGCGGCGATTTGTTGCGGGACAGGGCACGCAGGCGCTCCGGATAGAACTGTATCTCGACCGGGATGGAGAGCTCGGACTTGGCGGGGTCGAGCGTCACGTCGATTTTCGTAACCTCGCCCACGGTCACGCCCCAAAGATCCACCGGTGCTCCGACCGGAAGACCGCGCACCGATTCCTTGAACACGAGCAGGTATTTCTCGACCGCTTCCACGTGCTTCAAGGCGTCGTCCCTGGTGATGAACAGGGGGAAGACGCTGTTGGGGCGGGCGGGCGGAGCTTCGAGCTGGTCCTGCGGAGTCTGGAAGGCGATCCCTCCCAGAAGGATCGAGACCATGGATTCCGTGTTGATCTTGACGCCGCTGGCGTTGAGTGTCAGGTCGACGCCGCTTGCGTGCCAAAAGACGGAGTTGGCCTTGACATACTGGTCGAACGGGGCCCGGATGAAGGCCCGTATGGTGACCCCTTTGCCGTCCCGGTCCATCTCGGTGCTGATCACCTGCCCCACCTGCATGCGGCGGTAGAAGATGGGCGAGGAGGTGTCGAGCGAGCCGACGTCGTCGGCATGCAGGACGAACTGGCGGCCGGGCACGTCCATGGAGACGGCGGGGGGCGCCTCGAGGCCGACGAATTCGTCCCGTTTTTGCGTCGAGGTGCCGGCGTCGACGCCGATGTAGGACCCGCCGATCAGCGTGCTGAGCCCGGAGATATTGCCGCCCGAGATCCGGGCGCGCACCACCCAGAACCGGGTGTCCTTCACCAGGAGCCCCCTGGCATCCTTGGACAGCTCGGCGGTCACCACAACGTGGGACCGGTCGCTGGCGATGGCAAGCCCCTTCACCTCGCCGATCTGCACGTCCTTGTACTTGATCTTGGTCTTGCCCGCCTCCATCCCCTCGCCGGTCTTGAAGATGATGGTGATGGTCTCGCCGCGATCCATGAACGACTTCACCGCAAGCGATAGGCCGATGAGCGCCGCGATGATCGGGATGATCCAGACCAGCTGGATCGAGAAGCGCCGCTTCGGTTCGCTGACCGCGTCGGGAATGTCGGAAAGCTCGGGCTTTTGGGGCATATCGGTCATGGATTTCTCTCTTTCTGAAGGGGATCCCAGATCAGGCGGGGATCGAATTGCATGGAAGCGAACATGGTCAGCACCACGACGGCGCCAAAGGCGACCGCAGCCGGTCCGGCCTTGACCGTCGCCATGGCACCGAGCTGCACCAGTGCCGCCAGGAGCGTCACCACGTAGATGTCCAGCATGGACCAGCGGCCGACCAGTTCCACCAGACGGTACAGGCGCGTGCGCTGCCTGGGATGCCACCTGGAGCGGCGCTGCACCGAAACGAGCAGCAGGGTGAGCGACATCAGCTTGAGAAGCGGAATGGTGACGCTGGCGATGAACACGATGACGGCAATCCCCCAGGAGCCCGTTTTCCAGAGATGGACCACGCCGCTTATGATGGTGTCCTTGCGGTAGCTGAAGATCGAGCCGGTTTCCATCATGGTCAGCAGGTTCGCGGGGATGTACAGGATGTAGGCGGCGATGAGCAGCGCCCAGCAGCGCACCACGCTGCCGGGCTTGCGGAAATGCAGGAAGGCGCCGCAGCGGGGGCAGTGAGCCTGAACCGACAGCTGTTCCCGCCGGGACACGAGGTTGCAGACGTGACAGGAGCAAAGCTTCTGCCCGGCGGCGCTGGCCGTCATCGCAGTCATGGAGTCACCTCCAGGCCGGGTATGCTGTCCAGGCGTGCCCAGACATCACGAGGGCTGAAAGATGCGGCCGCGGCAGCCAGCAGCAGGGTCAGGACCCCGAAAGACCAAAGCGAGACTCCGGGGATGACTTTGAACGAGCTGGTGAGCTTCACCAGCGAAACAAGCACGCCGAGCATGAACACCTCAACCATGCCCCACGGCTCGGCCATCCGCATCAGGCGCAGCAGGAGGGTGTACCCGGCCGGGACGCGCCGGAATTTGAGCGGCAGCAGGAGATAGGTCATGCTGGTCAGTTCCAGGGCCGGAATGAGGACGGTGGTCAGGAGAACCAACAGCGAGATGGTCTGCATATCCTGGTTCCAGAGGGACCGCACGGCGCCCATCAGGGTGATCGAGGTGCGGTCGCCCTGGACCTCGATCGAGAAGATGGGAAACAGGTTGGCGATCACGAACACCACGGCGGCAGCCAGGGAATAGGCGAGCGCGCGGTCGATGCTGTCGGTGGCGTTTCGGTACAAAACCGCGCCGCAACGGCTGCAGCTGGCCGCGCAGCCTGGGTTGAGGGGAATCTCCCGCTGAAGCAGATCGCAGTCGTGGCAGGCGATGAGTTGTGCGGGATGGGCCATCCGGAAAACCTCCTCTTCGTCCGAGCCGTCGGAACTGCCGGGCCGGCGCGCAAGTTTCGTCCGGCCGGTGCCGCTTTATCAAAAAGATACCACATTCATTGGAGTTCGGGGCCACACCCTAAAGTACAAAAGGGTCACAGCCTGAGCTGCAACCCCTGATGAACGATGGTCGGTGCGATACGATTCGAACCCGGGACCAGGAGAACCCAGTCCAGTACACCAAAAGGATAAGCCATTGTCATGGTTAATATTGAATGTTTACAGCATTTCTAGAGAACAGGCAAGTACCATTTTTCAAGCCGCGGGCTGCAGGCATCCTCCTGATATGTTTCTCACTTCTCTGTCACCCGCTCCGCATCGACCAGATCGCAGGCGATCTGCCACCACTGTTCCTCAACCTTAATGAAAGCATCAACGACGTCGGGATCGAACAGCTTCCCCTTTTCCTGCACGATGATGCGAACGGCGGTGTCGCGGGGAATCGGTTCCTTATAGACCCTCCTTGAGATCAGGGCGTCGTAGGTATCGGCAACGGCCATGATCCTGCCTGTCCACGGTATCTGCTCACCTCGCAACCCTTCGGGGTAGCCCGAGCCGTCCCAGCGCTCGTGGTGGGAATAGGCCAGGTCCTTGGCGTATCGGAGCAGTTGGTCGTCATGTACGCCGGCTCGCGCCTCCGCCCTGGCGATGGTGTCCCTGCCGTAGGCCGCGTGCTTCTTGACCTCCTCATATTCGTCGGGTGTGAATGCCGTCGTCTTGTGGAGCAGGTGGTCGGAGAGCCCGACCTTACCGATGTCGTGCAGAGGGGCGAGTTTGGCAAGCAGTTCAATGGTATCGTGATCCAGCAGAGGCTTAAACCGCGGATACCGCGACAGCTCCCGGCACAGGATGACCAGGTAGCGCTGGGTCCGCATGATGTGGGCGCCGGTCTCGGTGTCACGGATTTCGGTAAGCGCGGTCAATGAGGTCATGATGAGCTCGCGGGTCTTTGCCAGGTCCCGCGTCTGGTGCCGGCCCTTCTTTTCCACGAAAAACGAGCGTATCAGCGAGAGCAGGGTGAAGTTTACCCCTAAGGCTAGTACGGGCAGCACGGGCGAGAGGAAAAGACCGCTGGCCCGGAACAGCCAGACCGATCCTTGCCAGGCTCCGAGAGCGGTGGCGCCGAGCAAAAGAGCCCCGCGCACGACAGGCAGGGCGACGCAGACGAGCGTGGCGAGAGCGCCCAGCAAAATCGTGGCGAGCAGCCGATACCCCCAAGGGCACTCCCTGGCAAAGTCACCGGCCAGAATATTCTCGGCAGCGATCGCATGGACCTGGACCCCGGACAGCAGGGCGTTCACGGGCGTCACCACTGCCTCCCCCATTCCGGTGGCTGTTGCGCCGACAAAGACGACCCGCCCCTGCAGGGCACCGGGCGGTACACGTCCCTCCAGAAGCGCCGAGGCCGACAGGGGCTTTCTGGTGCCGTGCCAGCCCCTGAAGCGAAGCAGGAACCGGCCCCGGTCATCCAGAGGAATGCGCCGTTCCCCGATCTGCAGTGAGCAGTCTCCCTGCCAGGTTGAGGCAAGGACAGCTTCAGGCAGTGCGCGGCTTCTGAGGACGGTCGCCAGGGCGAGGCTCGGATAGACCCGGTCACCCTGCCTGATCACAACAGGCATCCGGCGCAGCACGCCGTCCTGCTCCATGGCAGCATTGACAAACCCCGACTTAGAAACGGAGCGCGAGAACTCCGGACGGCTGGCCACGGCTCCGGTTGCCCGCCAGAGCCGGTTGCGGGGGTCCGCAGCCCCAGTCCCAGTAACCGATACCAGGTTAAGCGGATGACGCAGCCGCCCGGCATAGGCACCATTCGTATTGGCACCATTCGTATTGGCACCATTCGTATTGGCACCATTCGTATTGGCACCATTCGTATTGGCACC
>DATCHY010000117.1:0-7204 GCA_036508065.1 Geomonas sp.
AGTACGAGGCGACCATCCGCGAGGTGGACCGGGAAGGGATGATCACCGTCAAGACCAAGATCGGCATCGACCGGACGCTTTTGCACCGGATCGAGACCCCCGCGGAGGTTTACGAGCTCGCCGCAGGTGCCTGGCGCAAGAATGGCTCCGCGCCCGCCGCCTCGTCCGCCGCTACCAAGGCCCAGCAGTCGGACCATCGCATGGTGGACATCGTCTCGCTCATCTCGGCTACGCAGTTCGGCATGATCACCAAACAGTCGGCCGGCTGCACCTACCTCACCGGGTCGGCCGGGACCGGCAAGACCACGGTCGCCCTGCACCGGCTCTCCTATCTCCAGTTCGACCAGCCGGAGCTCTTTCGCCCGGAGCGCTGCCTGGTGCTGATGTTCAACCGGACCCTGCGCGATTACGTGAAGAAGACCTCCAACGAGCTCCTGGGCACGACGCGGGTCGACACCTTCAGCGCCTGGTCGCTCACGGCGCTGAGCGCGCTCGGCGTGACGGTGAAGACTTCCTTCGACGACCCCTTCGGCGCCCAAAAGAAGAACAGCCGTCTCTCGGCGCTGCTGGCCCGGTACGTGGCCGAGAGCAGGAAGATGGACCCGGTCGTCGATCTCTGGCGCTTCTTCACCCAGGACTACCTCATCGAGGCGCTCTTCGCCGGGTCGAGGGAGCGGGAGGCCTTCGAGAGGGAGACCCGGAGAAAGATCGATAGCAAGGACCGTATCGTCTCCTTTTCCGATGTGAGCATCCTGCTCAGGCTCTGCCAGCTGCGCCGCTCCCCCGAGTCGACGGTGGCGGGGGCGTTCAACTTCTACGACCATATCGTGGTCGACGAGGCCCAGGACTTCGGCCAGCTCGAGCTGGAGGCGATACTGGCCGCCAGTTCCGCGCGCAAGAGCCTCACGGTCTGCGCCGACGAAAAGCAGAAGATATTGAGCTTCGTCGATGCGGATGGCTTCGCCAACTTCAAGGGGGCGCTCAATTCGCTCGGGCTCGACAAGGAGACCCTGTCACTTTCCTACCGCTCGGCACGGGAGATCATGGAGCTGGCAGCCCGGGTGAGCGGCCAGCCCGCCGACACCTCCCAGGCCCGCTCCGGCGCCGCCGAATTCCACCAGGTGCCGGACTTCGCCGGGGCCGCCGCTAAACTGCGTCAGCTGATCGGGGAGCTCACCGGCGCCGATCCGCAGGCGCTTACCGCCGTCATCTGCAAGAAGAAGGCGGACATCAAGCCGATCCATGACGCGCTCGCCGGGATGCCGGGGTTGCATGGCGAGGGTGTCATTACCTTTGAGCCGGGGGCCCTGGTCGTCAACAGTCACCAGGTCAAGGGGCTGGAGTTTACCAACGTCGTGCTCTGGAACCCGTGCGAGAGCGATTACCGTCAGACTGAGCTGGACCGGAACCTGCTCTACGTGGCCATCACGAGGGCCTGCCAGCGGATCGACATCATCCATTGGAGGCCGCTGGCAAAGGCTTTGATGCCCGGCTCCTGACAGAACAAGCGACAGAGCGCAAGTCAAAACCAAGTCATCCAGACTGAACTTCCGCCATCCATAAGTACCTACCGTAGGAGCGGCATTCCTGCGGCGATTGTCGCGTCATGGAGGAAGCTCCTAAGGGATTTATGCCAGATTGCAACGCCCGGGATATTGACGGTAGACCGGCTCTGAGTGAGACGGGATCGGACCAAACATTGAAAGTTTGTTTGGAAAACTGAAAATAGCGAATTTTATGCTATGATTTCCCTCGGGTGCCCTGTCGATCATTGTATCAAGCGCGTTAATTGTGCGTCGAAAAGCTGCACCGATACTGGAATGCAGTTACTGTAACTCGGTCGGCAAATGTTGATCCAATTGGGCATGATAGGCGCTATTGTAGATACTTAGCGCCTTTCAAGGTGAGGAGTGCGGGCGGGATTTCTGTGAAGACTACTTTGCGATTCGGAAAAGGAGGTCGGGCATGTCAGGAACTTCACTCGTTGCATCCATTGAAAAGAGGCTTGACGCACTGATAGAGGTAAGCCGCAGGAACCAGGGGATGCACGCGGCGACCGGGTTGGCGCGGCCGACCATCACCATCTCCCGCGAGTACGGATGCGAGGGGTTTCCCGTAGCAGAAAAGGCGCAGGCGCTGCTCCAGGAAAGGACCGGCACCACGTGGGGCATAATGGACCGGGGAACCCTGGACAAGATGGCGAACAACCGCGATCTCTCCGATGAGCTTCTCGGGAACCTGGGTGACAAAAACGGTTTCCTTGATGACATGATGTCCACGATTTTCACGGATTGGACCAGCGACAAGGATTATTACCAGCTCCTTTGCAAGCAGATCGTGCCTTTTGCCAAGGGGGGCAATGTGATAATCGTCGGGGTCGGCGCCGGCATACTCACTCAAAAAATGCCCAACTGCCTCAAATTCCGCATCATCGCGCCGATGGAGTTCAAGATCAAGTCATTTGCCCGGCGCCACCAGATCACCGAAGAAGAGGCCGAGAAGCTTATAGTCAAGAAGCACAAACAGCGCAGCGCCTTCATCAAGGATTTTATGAACAAGGATGTGACTGACGTCTCCCTCTACGACGTCATCTTCAACAACGCAAAGAATTCCGCTGACCAGATCGCGGAAATGATCTGCTACCGAGTACTGTCAGGTGGGAAACAACCCTAACCGTCCTGAGCGCCGCTTGCAGACAGGCGCCGAAATCATGAAGTTGGCTTTTAAAATCGAGACGCCCATCTGCCCCTGACAACAGGGCGGATGGGCGTCTTTCGCTTCCGCATGCAAAGTGGGAAAACCGGGAATCACGCGGCTTTGCCGCGAGGAAGCTCCCACCCCTTCAAAATGGCCGCGCACCTGATTGTTATCACCACGAGGGCTGAGACCGTCAGGTTGGTGGCGGTGGGGACTGCCGCATGGTATAGCAGGTAGAAGAGGGCTCCTCCGGCGACGCAGGCCGAGGCGTAGATCTCGCGCTGCAGGATGAGCGGGATTTCGTTACTCAGGACATCCCGGATCAATCCCCCGCAGGTGGCGGTCATCACACCCATGATCACGGCCCCCATGAACCCGAGGTGAAAGGCGAGCGCCTTGGAGGTGCCGATCACGAGGAAGGTGCCGAGTCCGAGGGCGTCCAGAAGGAGCATGGCCCGGCGCATCCGCTCGAAGCTGCGCGGCGTAAGGAAAACCACGATGGAGGCGGCCAGCGCCAGGTAAAGGTAGAGCTCGTTCTTGAAGCAAAACGGCGGCGTGTCGTTCAGCAGCAGGTCGCGCACCACGCCGCCCCCGGTCGCCGTCACGATGCCGAGGACGATGACCCCGAGCAGGTCCATTCTCCTGCGCACCCCGGCGAGCGCGCCGGATGCGGCGAAGGCGACGGTGCCCAGCAGGTCGAATGCGTACATTATCTCTGTATGGCTATTCATGTGGAGTTGGTCTGTTCCTGTTTCTCGGAGGTAAATCCGTATCAGCCGACTGCGGGCAGGTGGAGGTTATAATAAACGCGGTCACAATCCCCTACTCTTCCTCGTCCCCTTCGAACTCCTGGAAGGCGTTGTAGTCGACGACGTCGTGCCAGAAGCGCTGCTGCAGCTCCTTCATGAGCGGCTCCAGGCTCTTGCGGTCCGCGGCGCTGATGCTTACTGCGGAGAACTTGCGGGCCAGCTGGCGCACCTTCATGAAGGCAAGCGGGTCGCTCTTCTTCAGCGCCGGGATCAGGTCCACCTTGTTGAATACCAGCAGCCTCGGCTTGTCGGCGAGCTCCAGCTCCGCGAGGATGGCATCCACCTCGTTGATCTGCTCCTCGAACCGCGGATGGGCGCAATCCACCAGGTGGATCAGGAGGTCCGCGTCTTTCAACTCCTCCAGGGTCGCCTTGAAGGCTCCCATGAGGGATTTCGGCAGGCTCCGGATGAACCCGACCGTGTCGGTGATAATCACCTCGCGGTCCATCGGGAAGCGCAGCCTGCGCGAGGAGGTGTCGAGCGTCGCGAAGAGGAGATCCTCGGTGAAGACGTCGCTCTTGGTGAGCGTGTTCAGGAGCGTCGATTTTCCCGCGTTGGTGTAGCCGACGATGGAAATGATCGGTATGCCTGCCTTGACCCTTTTCTGGCGCCGCTGGTAACGGCCGCTGGAAAGCTCCTTCAGCTCCTTTTCCAGGTGCGTGATCCGGTCCCTGATGCGTCTGCGGTCGATCTCCAGCTTGGTCTCTCCCGGGCCGCGCCCGCCGATCCCGCCCATGAGACGCGACATCTGCACGCCGCGCCCGGATAACCGGGGGAGCAGGTACTTGAGCTGGGCCAGTTCCACCTGCACCTTGCCGTCCTGGGTGGTGGCGCGCCGGGCGAAGATGTCGAGGATCAGCTGGCTGCGGTCGATCACCTTCATCTCGGTCAGCTCCGAGATGGAGCGCATCTGGGTCGGGGAGAGTTCCTGGTCGAAGACGAGCATGGTCGCGCCGAACTGGAGCGCCTTGATCAGCACCTCGCGGATCTTCCCCTCTCCCAGCAGGTAGCGCGGGTTGAACTCCTTGGGGCGCTGAATGACGGTATCCAGAACACCGACACCCGCGGTCCTGGCGAGCTCCTTCAGCTCCTCCATGGAATCGAGCGCCGACTCTAGCGAGCCCTTGGTGACGGAGATCAGGATGCCGCGCTCCTCTCCGGTCGCAACGACCTTCCCCTCCTTGAGCCCCCGTTCCAGGTTGTACTCAAGGGTCTCGATGAAGAAACGGAAGTTGAGCTCGTATCGGTCGAAGGGGAGTGACGGCTCCACCTGGTAGGGGAGGGCGTGTGCCTCGGGGGGGATCAGGGCCGCGATCTGAATGGAAAAGCGGTCCGGGTTCTGGGTCAGCTGGAGCGCGGCGATCAGGTCGAGGCGCAGCAGCGAGAGGTCGGTCAGGTCGTCGTCCGACAGCGGCTCGCCCTTCAGGTGGGTGTGCACCAGGCGAAGTCCCCGCAGGAGCTTCTTTCCCAGCGGGTAATCCTCGAGTGCCGGGATCAGGAGCCCCCGCTCGTCGCCGACCACGACGTAGGCCACCTCGCCGATCCGGTTCACCAGAATGCCGATCTGGCGCCGGATCTCCAGGGAGATGTCGGCGAGTTCCCGGCCAAGTTCCAGGGAGATCACCTCCCCGGGGGTGATCCGGCGGCGGTAGATCCTCTCCAGCCTCTTTACCTGGTTTGGTTTCAGTCCTGTCAGGTTACCGTGTGGCTGTTTGATGGTGATCCTCCAATACAGCACCCATGGAACCCGGATGCTGATGACTTAGCTGAATTGCGCGGTTTGTCTTTGCTGCCCGTCACATCCCGATGGTGTTGTAGCCGCTGTCTACGAAATGGACCTCGCCGGTAACCCCGCTGGAGAGCGTGCTTGCCAGGTAGAGCGCGGCACCGGCGACTTCCCCCTGGCTGATGTTGCGCCGCAGCGGCGCCTTCCCCGCCACGTGGCTGGCGATCTGGCCGAAGCCGCCGACGCCCGCCGAGGCAAGTGTCCGCAAGGGACCGGCCGATATGGCGTTCACCCTGGTGCCGTCCGGTCCGACCGCCTCCGAAAGATAGCGCACGCTTGCCTCCAGGGCGGCCTTCGCCACACCCATGACATTATAGCTTGGAAATACTTTTTGGGCGCCGTAATAGGTCATGGCGATGATGCTCCCGTTTCTGCCCTGCATGAGCGGGGCCGCCTCCTTGGCCATGGCGATCAGGGAGTAGGCGCTGATGTCGAGGGCCATGGCGAACCCTTCCCTGGTCGTGTTCAGGAAGGATCCTTTCAGTTCCTCCTTGTTGGCGAAGGCGACCGAGTGGACCAGGATATCCAGCCCCCCCCAGGCCTCGCCCACTTCCGCGAACAGTCTGGCGAGGTCCGCGTCGCTCCTGACATCGCACGGAAGTATCAGGCTCGCGCCTATGCTCTCCCCCAGGGGAACCACCCGCTTTGCCACCGCCTCGCCTGCGTAGGCGAGCGCCACCTCGGCCCCTTCGCGCCGGTAGGCCTCCGCCACGGCCCAGGCGATGCTTTTTTCATTGGCCACCCCGAAAATCAGAGCTTTTTTCCCATCCAGTAAACCCATGCAACAATCCTCCTCGCCGCTGCCAGTAGATTAGAGCTTTCTATCTCCTGACGGCGTATAGCTGGTCATAATAATGAAAAACATGCCCGTTGGCAAGTAATACAGAAATATGGCATTTTGTGGTTTTGCGGGGAGGTGGGACGGAGCGCGCCCTGACAGAGCGGACGCTGTCGCGATGATCGCCGGCCGGGTTGGAGATCCGTGCCGGGAAGCGGTTCTGAACTTCAGAAGGTGCGCTGCCTGAGCGGCTTTATCAAAGGGGAGGGGGGAGCTCCTGCGCTTCCTCGGGCCTGGCAGCAGTCTCGCGCGCCTTGAGGCTCAGCTCCAGGGCCGCGAGCCGCTTATCCATTTCCTCGACGAGGAAGAGGGTCCGGTCCACCCTTCCCTTGATGTTGAAGATCACGAAAGGGAGTATGAACCAGATCACCGTCAGGAAGAATCCGATAATGGAGAACATCATCATGAAACCGCCGAAGACTTCCATACCCCCTCCCATCATAGCGTCGCGTGGCTGGCCTGGGCCTGTTCCAGCGCCCGTGCCAGTTGGTCCGGGCAGGAAGTATCCCCCTGACAGGTGATCCCCTTCAGCCGGCTGATCGCCTCGCTGACCGCCATGCCGCGCACCAGCGCAGCCACGGCCTGGGTGTTGCCGGCGCAGCCGTCCACGAATTCGGTTCCGACGATGACTCCGTCCTCTATCTCGATCTCGATCCGGGAAGCGCAGCTCCCGGAGGTTTCATAACTAAGCCGCATCTATTTTTCTCTCCTCGAATTTCTATTGCCGATCTGTCAGAGGCAATCGGTCGGACGCATCAGTGCCTGCGCCATGGTGAGCCGCTCCGGGCCTGGGAAAGAGCGCAAAAAGAGCGTGTTGATCGTTGCCAGGGTGGCGTTCAGGCGGTCCAGGTCGAGTACGGCGCTCCCCGGTATGCTGGAGACGCCCCGGAAATTCTCCGGGCAGAAGTCGATCCCGCTGGCGCCGTCGCGGTTGACCAGAAGCGGCAGGCCGTGGGTGCGGCAGATGATCGGGCGCGCCTGGTAGAGGAGGCAGAGCCCGGCATGAAGCAGCGGGCAGGGGGCGTCGGGGGGCGACACCGATGCCACCTGGCGGATGAAGCCGGCTTGCGGCTC
>DATCHY010000118.1:0-5303 GCA_036508065.1 Geomonas sp.
CAGGGCCAGGTCCAGCGCTTTTTCCGCTTTTTCCTTTTCGATCATCGATTCTATTCTCCTGTCGCCTCTTTGGGCGCGTGGTCGTTTTAACAAAAAGCCAAATCCCATCACACATAGCACATCCTGCCGCGACAATTCAACTGCAGATTAAGATTGAGATTGAGATTAAGGCACACCTCCATCTTAATCTTGATCTTAATCTTGATCTGTCCTTAAAACAGCGCCGGCTGGATCGCCTCCTGCTCCAGCGGCAGCACCAGGAAGAAGGAACTCCCCGCGCCGCTCTCCACCCAGACCATGCCGCCGTGGGCCTCCACCATCCCCTTCACGATGGCAAGCCCCAGGCCCGCCCCCTTCCCCGGCGCCCCGCTCCTGCCGCTCGAGTGGTGCCGGATTTCCCCCACCTCGTAGAAGATCTCGAAGATCCTGTGCTGCTCCTCGTACGGGATGCCGACGCCTTTGTCGCGCACCTCCACCTCCAGGTAGCACCGGTCGCCGCAGCGCCCGAGGAAGCCGCCGTTGAAGCGCTCCAGGGTGTCGCGGCGCGCCCGGAGCGCCTCGCTGTCGACCACCCGGCCGGTCACCTCGATCTCGCCGCCGTCGGGGGTGAACCGGATGGCGTTCAGGAGCAGCTCGCTGAAGACCCGCTCCAGGTATTTCCAGTCGCCGTCGAAGAAGGGGAGGGCGTCCAGGTCGGTGAGCCTCAGGCTCTGTCCGCGTTCGCACAGCTGCGGCTGGAGCTGCTCCTTCAGGCTCTCCAGGGAGAGCCGCAGGTGCAGCGGGCTCGGCTCCAGCCCGCCGGCGCGCGCCTCCAGCCGGATCAGCTTCAAAAGGTCCGCCACCAGCTCCTTCAGGCGCAATCCCCCGTCCCGGACCATCCCCAGCACCTGGTCGTCCCATTTCCCGCGCCCCTCTCGCAGCAGGTGCTCGGACCCGGAGATGATGCTGGTGAGCGGGGTGTTGAACTCGTGCGACACCATGCCGAGGAACTGGATCTTCATCCGGTCCAGCCGGCTCAGCTCCAGGTTCGCCTGCTCGACGAGCGCCAGGTTCTGCTTCAGCTTGATCTCCGAGAGGCTGAGGCTGTGGCTGCTCTTCTCCAGCAGGTGGTGGGAGCGGAGCAGTTCGGCGCTCTTCCAGTTCAGTTCGGCGAAGACCCTGGTCTGCTCGATGACGTTTCCCATCTGGGTGCCGACGCTGGCGAGAAAGCGGAGTTCCTCGCTGGTATAGTCGTGCCGGGTCGGGTGCACCAGGTGCATGATCCCGACCGCCCCCTTCTGCGAGATCAGGGGGACCGCGGTGAGCGCGCCCCACCCCTCGGCCGCGGCGCCCGCCCGGAGGCTCGACCCGGGCAGATCTTCCTCCCCGACGGCGACCCGCAACGCCGGCGCCCCGCGGCTGATCTCCGCGCAGATGAGCTCCAGGAGGCGCGGCGAGACCCGCTCCGAGGCGGCGAGCAGGGGCGGGACTCCCCCCCTCTCCAGGAGGTGGATGGCCCCGCCGCCGGCCTGGAACAGTTCCAGGATCTCGGCGAGCGTCCCCTCCAGCACACCCTCCGGCTCGGGACCGCGGTCCATGCCGGTCAGGATGTTGTTCAGGATGGAGAGCTCGCGGTTCCTCTGCCAGACCTCCTTCCCGGTGCGCACCTTTTCGGTGATGTCGCGCACGATGCAGTGCACCACCTGCTCGTCGACCAGCTCGATCAGCATCGCATCGACCTCGCCCAGAAAGAGCGAGCCGTCCTTCCTCTGGAAGGTGAGCCCCTCGGCGTCCACCCTGCCGCGACGCTTGAGCCGGTAGACCAGGGAGCGGAACTTCTCGTGCTCGCTTTCGTGCAGCAGGTCGCGTCCCAGCATGGAGGAGAACTCCTCCTTGCTGTAGCCGAAGATCTCGGTCCCCCGGCGGTTCACCTCCTCCAGAACGACCGTGTCCGCATTGAAGACGAAGATCGCGTTGGCCGCCCTTTCCAGAAAACTTTTGTAGCGCCGGGCGGCTTTGGCCGCCGCCTGCTGCATGCCGGTGATCTCGCAGCGCAGCGCGGCCTTCAGGCGCTCTTCCCGCCTGCGCAGGGCCGCCCAGAGACCGGCGACGGACGCCGCCAGCATGAGGACGGCGGCAAGGTGGAGCCAGCCGGGCAGGGGGGTGAGACGCTCGGCCAAAAGGAGCAGGAGGTTTCCGACGATGAACAGGGAGAGGATCGCAATGTGCAAGGCGTTCACCTACGATTTCCGTAACGCCGGGCTAGCCCCGGTCCGACGCTCCATGGAGGGTGAGGAGGTATCTGCGCAAAAGGTCGAGGGCGGTAAAGCAGGCGAGCGACCTGACGCCGGTCCGATCCCCCGGGAACTGGTACTTCTGGGCGGTGCACGAGCTGCGGTCCGCGACCGCGATGAAAACGGTGCCGGCCGGTTTCTCCGGGGTTCCACCGTCGGGGCCGGCGATTCCCGTGATCGAGAGGGCCAGGTCGCTGCCGCTGCCGGCGCGCGCGCCCTGCGCCATGGCGACGGCCACCTCGGCGCTGACGGCGCCCCGGCTTTCGATGAGCCCGGCGGGGACCTGCAGCATCCTCGCCTTGGCCTGGTTGCTGTAGGTGACGGCCCCCTCCAGAAACCAGGCGCTGCTTCCGGGGACCGCGGTGATCCGGGCCGCGACCAGGCCGCCGGTGCACGACTCGGCGAGCGCGAGGCTGGTTCCGGTCTCCCGAAACAGCGAGGCGAGCACCGTGTCCAAGGTCTGCTCTCCCTCGGCGAAGACGTGGCGCCCGAGCCTCTCCCGGATCGCGGCCGCGGCCGCCTGGAGCAGGGAGCCGTGCTGCGCGGGTGAGCGCAGGATCAGGTGGATCTCGGGGAACTTCACGCAGTAGGCGAGCTGCACCGGCGACCCCTCCGGGAGCAGGCCCGAAAGCTCCGCCGCGGCCGCCGCCTCCGAGATGCCGAAAAGTTTCAGCGTCAGACGCTCCCCCCGGCGCTCCCCGTGTTTCTCGACCAGGGCGGGAAGCACCGAATCCTCCAGCATCCGTACCATCTCGAAGGGGACCCCGGGGAGGAAGAAGAACTCGGCGGCTGCCAGGCGGAGGGTGAAACCGCAGGCGGTTCCCCGGGGGTTCGGGATCGGGGAGGACCCTTTCGGGAGGAGCGCCTGCCTGCTGTTCGACGGGTGCAGGCCGCCCGGGATGCGCTCGGCAAAGCGCGCCAGGTGGGCGAGCGCCTCGGGCGAGGGCTCCAGGGCCGTCCCCGCCGCCCGTGCCGCGGCCGCTGCGGTCAGGTCGTCCGGGGTGGGGCCGAGCCCCCCGGTGACGACCACCGCGTCGAAGCACGGGGCGAGCTCGAGAAGTGCTGCGGCGATCGCCCCCTCGTCGTCGGCAACCGTCAGGTGCCGCAGCACCCGGAGCCCCGCGTCGTAGAGCGAGCCTGCGATCTGGCCGGCATTGGTGTCGATGGTTTCGCCGCAGAGCAGCTCGTCTCCTATGGAAAGGGTGGCGATTCTCACAGCCACCTCAGGAGCAGGTGGGTGGCGACGCAGGCGTAGACCCCGGCGGCGACGTCGTCCAGCACGACCCCGTAGCCGTTTTTGAGGGACTGGTCGAACCAGCGGGCGGGCTGCGGCTTCACGATGTCGAAGAGCCGGAACAGCAGGAATCCGGCAAGCACCGATTGCCAGGAGATGGGGACCGCGATCATGGTGACCAGGTAGCCCGCCACCTCGTCGATGACGATCTTGCCCGAGTCCTTCTCGCCGAAGAGTTGCTCCGCGTGTCCCGATACCCAGCAGGCGAACAGGGTGAAGGCTACGGTCGAAAGGAGGTAGAGCGGCAGCGGGAGCCGGGCGAGCGCCAGGTAAAGCGGGATGGCGCCCAGGGTCCCGACGGTCCCCGAGGCAAACGGGGAGAAACCGGTGCCGAACCAGGTGGCGGCTACGATTATAAAGCGCCTCATCCCTTGCAGCTCTCCCTCTCCACGATCCGGTACACCTCGATGAGCGGCAGGCCGCACTCGATGGCGATTTCCCGGCAGGACTCGAATTCCGGCGCCACGCGCCCGCCTTCGAGTACCTTCACCCGCACCGGCCCAAGCGAGCTGTCGCGCACCTCGACGCTGCGGGCGAGCGTGATGCGCCGGACCGGGTAGTAGCGCAGCCCGATCGCGGTCGATTCGCCCAGGATGATCCCGGAAAGCATCTCCAGGTCGGCCTTTGCGGCGATGACGGTCAGGCGCGTCGCGGGGCGGTTTTTCTTCATCTGGAGCGGGCTGAAGGCGACGTCGAGCGCCCCTGCCTCGAGGAGCCTTTCCATGAGAAAGCCGAAGATCTCGGGATTCATGTCGTCCACGTGGGTCTCGATGACGATGACCTCCTCCTCAGGCGAGGCTTCCGCGTCATCCCCGAGCACCAGGCGCAGCAGGTTGGGGAGCTCCGGGAAATCCTTGTCCCCGGCGCCGTAGCCGATGCGGTCCGGCTTCATGGCGGGGGGGGGGCCGAAACCTGCCGCGAGCGCCGCGACGATCGCCGCACCGGTCGGGGTGACCCGCTCCCCCTCGCCGATGTCGCCGGTGAGCGGGATCCCCTGCATGAGCAGGGCCGTGGCGGGTGCCGGCACCGGGAGGAGGCCGTGTGCGGTCTGCACGAAGCCGCGCCCGTAGGGAAGGCCGGAAGAGTAAACCGTGCCGACCCCGAGATAGTCGAGCCCGATTGCGGTGCCGACGATGTCCGCGATGGAATCGACCGCGCCCACCTCGTGGAAGTGCACCCGCTCCAGTGCCACGCCGTGCACCTTGGCCTCGGCCTCGGCCAGGCGCTTGAAGATCCTGAGCGAGAGCTCCTTCACCCGGGCTTTCAGCGGGGCCGCCTCGATCATCGCGGCGATGCCGCTGTAGTGGCGGTGCGGCTGGTGCTCCCCGGAGAGCGTCACACTGAAGGAGGTCCCGGAGATGCCGTGGCGCTCGGTCGGGGCGCTCTCCAGCGTGTAGCCGGAGAAGGGGAGGGCGGCGAGCCCCTCGCGGAGCGTACCCATCGGGAGGCCCAGTTCCAGGAGGGCTCCCACCGTCATGTCGCCGGAGATGCCGGCGAAGCAGTCGAAATAAAGGATCTTCATGCGTGCACCCTGTTGATCAGGCTAGCCGCGTAGGCCGCGCCGAAGCCGTTGTCGATGTTTACCACGGTTACCCCCGCGGCGCAGGAGTTGAGCATGCCAAGGAGGGCCGCCACGCCGCCGAAGGCGGCACCGTAGCCGACCGAGGTCGGCACCGCGATGACCGGCTTGTCCACCAGTCCGCCCACCACGGAGGGGAGCGCCCCTTCCATGCCGG
>DATCHY010000119.1:0-4537 GCA_036508065.1 Geomonas sp.
AAAACGGTCGAGTCGGTGACTGCCGAGATCCTGGATTCTCTGAAGGGGTGCCTGTGACGGTGGAAAATATCAAGGTAGCACTCGGCAGCCGCAGCTATGAGATCACGCTCGGCGCCGGGATTCTGGATACGGTCGGTTCGCTCTGCCGGGGCCTCGGGCTCTCGGGGACCGCCGCCGTGGTGTCCAACACGACCGTGGCGCCGCTTTACTACGACCGGGTGCGCGCTTCCCTGGAGCTTGCCGGCTACCGGGTATTGCTGGTGGCGCTTCCGGATGGCGAAGGGTTCAAAAACTCCGCCACCTTGAACCTGATTTACGATGCCCTGGTCGACGCCTCGCTCGACAGGGGCTCCTTCATCCTGGCCCTGGGCGGCGGGGTGATCGGGGACATGGCCGGGTTTGCAGCGGCCAGCTACCTGCGCGGCATCCCGTTCGTCCAGCTCCCGACCACGCTGCTCTCCCAGGTCGACTCGAGCGTGGGAGGAAAGACCGGCATCAACCATCCCAAGGGAAAGAACCTGATCGGCGCCTTCTATCAGCCCCGTGCGGTCCTGATCGATGTCGACACCCTCGATACCCTGCCCGACCGGGAATACCTGAGCGGCCTCGGCGAGATCGTCAAGTACGGCGCGGTGCTCGACCCCGATTTTTTCACCTTCCTGGAACAAAACGCTCCCCGGTTGCTGGCCCGCGACAAGGCCGCCCTGATCCATGCGGTCGGCCGCTCCTGTGCCATCAAGGCCCGCGTCGTGGAGTCGGACGAGAGGGAAGGGGGGGTGCGCGCGGTCCTCAATTACGGCCACACCCTGGGGCACGCCGTGGAAACCCTGACCGGGTACACCCGCTACCTGCACGGCGAGGCCGTGGCGATCGGCATGGTTCAGGCCGCCCGCGTCTCGCAATCTTACGGCTTTTGCACCGATGGCGACCGGGACAGGATCGAGTCGCTTCTCGCCCTGCTCGGCCTTCCCCTGGAACTCCCCGTATTTCCGGCCGGCGCCTATGCAGAGGCGCTCTCCCACGACAAGAAGGTGCGCGATAGCGGACTTCTGTTCATCTGCAACCTTGGCATCGGCGCTTACCGGATGGAGAGAGTGAAGGACCTGGCGGCGCTTCTGGAGATCTGTGGCATAGGAGAGTGACATGGTAGAGGAAGCTATTTCGTTTTGGACGGAGATACAGCGCTATGAGGACATGTTGGCGGCGGACCCGCGCTCCTACTGTTTTGCGCCGCTCTCCGAACTGTACCGAAAGCTCGGTCTGCTGGACGACGCGATTTACGTCGCCAAGAAAGGTTGCGACCTGCACCCTGACTACCCGGGGGCCTTTTTCGCGCTCGGGACCGCCTACCTGGACAAGGGGCTCAAGCAGGAGGCGAGGGTGGCCTTGGAACGGGTGATCGAACTCAACCCGGACAACTTCCGCGCCCAGAAGCTCCTGGGCCAGCTCTATGTCGAGGCGGGCGAGATCGCCCTGGCGGAAAAGGCACTGGGGCAGGTGCTGCAGCAAAATCCCGATGACACGGAGAGCGAGCTGCTGCTCCAATCGATCGCCTCTTTAACTTCAGACACCCATCCGGAGGAAGAGATTCTTGAGGAGGCGGAGGTCATCGAGGATCTGACCGAAGAGTTCGAAGAGCCAGAGAGGCAGGTTGAGAGGCAGGTTGAGGTTAAGGTTAAGGTTGAGAGACCGGAAGGGTTCGAAGAGTCGGAAGAGTCGGAAGAGTCTGAAGGGTTTGAAGAGTCTGAAGAGTCTGAAGAGTCGGAAGAGTCGGAAGAGTCGGAAGAGTCGGAATTAGTTTGGGCGGAGGAGCCCGCTGAGGCCGCCGCGCAGCAACCCTCCCTTAATCCCCTGACCACCGCGACCCTCGCCGAACTCTATGTCTCGCAGGGGTTTCTCGGCAAGGCCATCGCCATCTATCAGCAACTGCTTTCAGTGGACCCCGGGCATCAGCCGTACCGGCTGAGATGCTCCGAGCTCCAGGCGGAACTGGAGCGGCAAAAAGTGGTCGCGCCAGCCGCGCCGCCGGCCCCCCTCCCCGGGCCCGCGTCGGCGCAGCAGCCCCCCGCCGCGCCCGGTGACCCCGAGGCCGAGCTTTCCGCCTGGCTGGAAAACATAAGGAGAAGAAGAGATGGGATTTAAGGCGATACTGAAGACGATAGTCGAGCAGAGCAGCGGCGGACTGGGCGGGGTCATCATGGGGTACGACGGCATAGCCATCGACGAGTACTTGGCCGGCACGGGCGGGCTCGACGTGCAGACCCTGTTCATCGAGTACGCCTCCGTGCTGAAGGAGATCAAGAGGACCGTCGGGGTGCTGAAGACGGGCGAACTGCAGGAGGTCTCCATCATCAGCGAAGGGTGCAGCGTCATCGTGCGCGGGGTAAGCGAGGACTTCTTCGTGGCACTCGTGCTGTCTGCCGACGGCAACTTCGGCAAGGGACGCTACCTCCTGAAGCGCGAAACCCCGAAGCTCAGGGAGGCGCTGCAGTGAGCCGCACCCCGCGCCGGATTCTCGTGCTGCACGGCCCGAACCTGAACCTGCTCGGCAGCCGCGAGCCCGGAATCTACGGCGCCACCACGCTGGAAGGGATCAACGTCGCCCTGGCCGCGCTGGCCCGCGAGCTGTCCGTCGAGATCAGGACGCAGCAGTCCAACAGCGAAGGAGCCCTGGTGGACGCCATTCAGGGAGCGGCCGCCGACTGCGCCGCCATACTGATAAACCCCGCGGCATATACCCATACCTCGGTCGCCATTCGCGACGCAGTGGCAGCCGTGGCCCTGCCCACCGTCGAGGTGCATCTCTCCAACATCCATGCCCGGGAGGCGTTCCGCACCAACAGTTACCTGGCGCCGGTCGCGGTCGGTCAAATCTGCGGTTTTGGGCCGGATAGCTATCTTTTGGGGCTGCGCGCCCTGGTGAGCCGGCTGGAAAAATAGATTGTTATACGGGCGGTATTATGTTAAATAACAGAATCTCGGCGGCCCGGGGCTGTCTGGAGCGGATCGGCTCCGATCTGCTGATCATCTCAAACCTCAGCAATATCAGGTACCTTTCCGGTTTTACCGGAAGCGAAGCTCTGCTGGTCCTCTCTCGAACCGACGGCTGGTTTCTCACCGATTCCCGTTACACCTCCCAGGCAAACGCCGAGGTGACCGGGGCCCGGATAGTCGAGTTCTCCACCCGGCTGGAGAGCCTGGCCGCGATCCTCAAGGAGGCCGGCGGCACCAAGGTCGCCTTCGAGGCCGGATACACCAGCGTCGCGGTCTATCAGGACCTGCTAAAACGGGTTCCGGAGCTCGAGTTCATCCCCGCCGACGCGGAACTCTCGGCCCTGCGGACCGTGAAGGACGCGGGAGAGCTGGAGATTCTCGAGCGGGCGGCCCGGATCGCGTCGCAGGCGTTCCTGGAGATCGCCGGCGAGGTGAAGCCCGGCGCGCTCGAGAGCGAGGTCGCCTGGGCGCTCGAGGTCGCCATGATGAGAGGAGGGGCCGAAGGGAAGTCCTTCGACTTCATCGTTGCCTCAGGCGAACGGGGTGCTCTGCCTCACGGCAGGGCCTCGGACAAGAAAATAGCGGCCGGGGAGCTGGTGACGGTCGATTTCGGCGCGCTCTACCGGGGGTACTGCTCGGACGAGACGGTGACGTTTTGCCTGGGTGAGCCGGACAGCAAGCAGCGCGAGGTGTACGAGACGGTGCGGGTGGCGCAGCAGCTTGCCATCGACGCAGTCCGGCCCGGGATCAGCTTCCGTGAGCTGGACGCCAAGGCGCGCGACTACATAGCAGAAAAGGGTTTCAGCCAGTACTTCGGGCACGGCCTGGGGCACGGCGTCGGGCTCGGCGTGCATGAGCATCCGACGGTGTCTCCCCGGAGCACGGCGCTGGTCGAAGAGGGGATGGTCTTCACCGTGGAGCCGGGCATCTATATTCCGGGCTGGGGTGGAGTGAGGATAGAGGACAGCGTGGTCGTGGAGCGTGACGGTTGCCGCCGGATCACCCAGGTACCCAAGGCACTGATGATCGTTTAACACTGTGAATGAAAAAGGAGAAAAACGTGGATATAAAAGATCTGAAGACATTGATAAAGATGGTAACCGAGACGGACATCACCGAATTCGAGCTGGAGAACGCCGAGGACAAGATCGTCATCAAGAGGGGCTGCGCCGCAGCCGCTCCCCAGTACCAGATGCAGCAGCCGATCTCCTACCAGTACGCTCCCCAGGCTCCCTTCCTGGAAGCTCCGGCTGCAGCGGCCCCGGCTGCCGCCCCGGCCGAAGTCGGTGAAGTGGTCACCTCCCCCATCGTCGGGACCTTTTACCGCGCCCCCGCACCGGATGCCCCCCATTACGTCGAGGTCGGCCAGGTCGTCGAGAAGGGCGAAGTGCTCTGCATCGTCGAGGCGATGAAGCTGATGAACGAGATCGAGGCGGAATACCGTTGCAAGATCTTGCGCATCGTCAAGGAAAACGCCCAGCCGGTGGAATACGGCGACCAGCTCTTCATCGTGGAAAAACTCGGGTAGGGGCTAAAGGCAGGG
>DATCHY010000120.1:0-5301 GCA_036508065.1 Geomonas sp.
TCTGCGCCAACGCCTTCCGGGTCATCGGGACCGGCTTCCTGGCGCAGTACTGGGGGGCGCGGGCCGCCGAGGGCTTTTTTCATGAATTCGCCGGTATGGCGGTGTTCGTCGTGGCGATTGCGCTGCTGGTTTCCCTCGGCGCATGGCTGAACGGCTGCGACAGGAGGAGTCCGTGATCCACAGGAGCCGCTTCGTAGCAGTCTATGCCGTGCTGATCGCCGCCGGGCTCTACCTGAACCTGCACCGCGACCTCGGTGTGCCGATGAAACAGCCGTTCGACCAGTTCCCGAACGCGGTGAGCCAATGGCGCATGTCGAGGGAATCGAGTCTCTCGGCCGATGTGCAGGCGGTCCTCAAGGCTTCCGACGTCCTGATGCGGCAGTACGTTAATGCGCAGGGGGAGCGGGTCGAGCTCTACATCGGTTATCACGACGGCGGCAAGGAAAGCGGAGAAATCCATTCCCCCAAGCACTGCCTGCCGGGGAGCGGCTGGTTCGAGGTGTCCAGCGCCCGTACCCGGATGCCCGCCGCAGGTGGGGAACTGAACCTGGTCAGGGCGGTGTACCAGAAAGGGGACAGCAAGGAACTCTTTCTCTACTGGTTCCAGGTGCGCGGCGAGAGCCTTTCGCAGGAGTACTCGCTCAAGGTGGCCGAGATAGCCAATTCCGTCCTGTACCGGCGCCGCGACGCCGCATTCATCAGGATCTCCGTCCCCTTCGAGACGAGCGAACGGCAGGCGGCAGCCATCGGGGAGCGCTTCGTGAGCGACTTCTACCCGGCAATACAGGCCTTTCTCCCGAGTTGACGGACCAAGACGGATTTGGAACACCAGGGGATGGGAACCCGCACACGGGCGGGAGTTGTGGACCCCTGCAGGAGCGTCCTCCAGGACGCGACATTCGCGGCAGGAAAGCCGCTCCTGTCGACAGGTGATGCAACGCGGCTGATGGATGGGCGGCGATCAGCCAGGCAATCGAGGCCTGCTGAAACAAGTACACAGGGGAGGGAACAATGAGTTCAGGTCGTATCATCTCCGTTATCGGGCTCGGTTATGTGGGGCTCCCGGTAGCGGTCGCCTTCGGCAAGGTGCGCCGGACCGTCGGTTTCGACATCAACAGTACCAGGATCGCCGAACTGCGCTCCGGATTCGACCGGACCGGGGAGGTCACCTCGGAGGAGCTGCAGGCCGCAGACATCCTGCTGACCGACAGCATCGAGGATCTGAAGCGCGCCGATTTCCATATCGTCGCCGTGCCGACCCCGATCGACCGGGCCAACCAGCCCGACCTGAGGCTGATGTGCCGTGCCTCGGAAACGGTCGGCGCCGCCCTCAAGGTGGGCGACATCGTGGTCTACGAGTCCACCGTCTATCCCGGGGTGACCGAGGAGGAGTGCCTCCCGATCCTGGAGCGGGTGTCGGGGCTGAAAAGCGGGCGAGACTTCTGCGTCGGCTACAGCCCGGAGCGGATCAATCCGGGGGACAAGGAGCATACCTTCACCAAGATCAGGAAGGTGGTGTCCGGCCAGAATGCCGAGACCCTGGAGGTCGTAGCCCAGGTCTACAGCTCGGTCGTGACCGCGGGGGTGCACCGCGCCTCCTCCATCAGGGTCGCCGAGGCGGCGAAGGTGATCGAGAACACCCAGCGCGACCTGAACATAGCCCTCATGAACGAACTGGCGCTCATCTTCGACCGGCTCGGCATCGATACCGGCGAGGTGCTCGCCGCGGCAGGGAGCAAATGGAACTTCCTCAAGTTCTCCCCCGGTCTGGTCGGGGGGCACTGCATCGGGGTCGACCCGTACTACCTCACCCACAAGGCGGAGAAGATGGGGTACATCCCGCAGGTGATACTCGCCGGCAGGCGGATCAATGACGGAATGGGGAAGTTCATCGCGCAGCGAACGGTGAAGGAGATCATCCAGGCGGGGCATCCGGTGCTGGGCTCCGTCGTCACGGTGCTGGGCCTCACCTTCAAGGAGGACTGCCCAGACCTTAGGAACTCCAAGGTGGTGAACATCATCGATGAGCTGAAGGACTACGGCGTCGAGGTCCAGGTCTGCGACCCTCTTGCCGACCCCAAGGAGGCGCTGCACGAGTACGGGGTGACCCTGGTGCCGCAGGCGGAAATGAGGCCCGCGGTTGCGGTGGTCGCGGCGGTGGCCCACGCGGCGTACCGTCGCTTCACGGCGGCCGATCTCGCGGGCATGATGGGGACGAGCCCCGTGCTTGTGGACGTGAAGGGGATGTACGACCGCCAGCAGATGAAGGAGGCGGGGATCAGGATCTGGAGTCTCTAGGAGCGTTTTAGCAAGGATGCGCCGGGGATATCAGACGGGGCAAGCGCCGCGGCGCTCCCCTGGCCGGGAAATGAGGTGACCGTGGTAATCACGTTTTTTGCCATCACCGTACTGCTCGTCTGCGTGGTGCGGATGCTCCAGATGGAGCGCAACCGTGCCGGACTTATCCTGGTAGCGCCCCTCATCGCGACGGCCCTCCTGGAATTGTGCGATCTGGGCGCGGTGAGCGGCTACGCCGAAGCGATCCCCTGGAAGAGGTGCTCGCTGTTCGTCGAGGCGCTACTGCCGGCCCTGTGGCTTCTTTGCAGTCTCAGCTACGCCAGGGATACCGGGCCCGGTGCATCGAGCGGCAAGATGCGGCTGGTCGCGGCAGCCTCCCTGCTGCTCGTCGCGGTGCCTGCCATCTATCCGGACGGCGCCCTCATCTATGCCCCGGATTTCCCCTCCGAGCGCATCCTGTTTCTGACCGACATCGGGTACTACTACTACGTCGGCATCCTGGTTCTGCTGGTGACGGCCCTGACCAATTTCGAGGCGACCCTGGTGAACGCCTCGCCCGACGCCCTCTGGAGGGTGAAGCTCGACATCGTGGCTCTCGGCAGCATGCTTGCAGTACTGGTCTTTTACTACAGTAACGCCTTATTGTACCGAACGCTCCAGATGGAGCTGGTGCCGCTGCGCTCCCTGCTCTTCGTAGTCGCGGCCGCCATGATGACCTATGCGCGCATCCACTGGAGGGGGGGCGCGCGTGTCAAGGTCTCCCAGAAGGTGCAGCTCAAAAGCGTCGTCATCGCGGTCATCGCGATCTACCTCGTGCTGCTCGGGGCGCTCGGCGAGGGGATGAAATACTTCGGCCCGCTGTTTCCCCGCGTGCTGAGTCTCTCCTGCGCCTTTCTCTCCGGCATGGTCTTGCTGCTGCTGCTCCTTTCCGAGCGGGTGAAGCGGGAGATCAAGGTGCTCCTGCACAAGAACTTCTACCAGAGCAAGTACGACTACCGCGCCCAGTGGCTGGGCCTTACCCAGAGGCTTGCCAGCTTTGAGTCGGGCGAGGACCTGCTGAAAAGGGTGCTCGCCGCCTACTGCGACATCTTCGGGGTGAGCGGGGCCGCCGTGTTCCAGCACCAGGAGGGGTGCGGCTTCTACTGCGCCACCTCGATACGGGCGATGGAGCAGCTCGATGAATCCATTGCCCCGGATAATTCCCTGGTGCGCTTCCTGAAGCAGAAGGGGTGGGTATTCTGCAGCAGGGATGACAATCCCGGGATCCTTGCCGAGAACCGGGAACTGCTGGCGAGGCATCGGATCTCCTTCGTGATACCGCTTTTCCAGTCGGACCTCCTCACCGGGTTCATCGCCCTGGGAGAGCAGGTGGTCCGGGAAGAGCAATACCGCTACGAGGACTATGACCTGATGAAGACCATCGCCCGTCAGGCCTCCATCGCCATACAGCATCAGCGCCTTTCCGAAGAGCTGACCCAGGCGCGCTCCATGGAGGCGGTCGGTAACCTGGCGACCTTCGTCGTGCACGACCTGAAAAACCTGGCGGCGACCATCTCGCTCATCGTGGAGAACGCGGGAGAGCATCTCGACAACCCTGAGTTTCAGCAGGACATGCTGGGGTCGCTCAGGAATACGTCGGACAAGATGCTCGGCCTGATCGGGCGCCTGAAGAATCTGGGCGAGAGCGAACTCTTCCATCTGCGCCCCTGCGACCTGCTCTCCCTGGTCGACAGGAGCGCCCGCCTGGCGGGGGGGAGCGCGGTCACGGTGCGCGGGGTCCCGGCGGTCGCCCTGGCCGACGAGGAGGAACTGCAGAAGGTCCTTTTGAACCTCTTCCTGAACGGGATCGAGGCGTCGCAGGGAGAGGGCGGGGTGCTGGCCGAAGTGGGCTTTGCCGGTGCCCCCTATATCCGGGTTACGGACCGCGGCTGCGGCATGTCGCCCCGTTTTGTCCGCAGGGATCTGTTCACGCCGTTTCGCACCACCAAGCAGCAGGGGCTCGGCATCGGGCTGTACCAGTGCCGCCAGATCGTCGCGGCGCATGGCGGCAGGATAGAGGTCGCCAGCGTGGAGGGGGATGGCACCGTCTTCACCGTCTGGCTCCAGGCGGGTGCGGCGCAGAGTAGTGTCGGATGGGTCACACAGGCGGCATGAGGGGGGAGCATGGAGAAGCTACTGATCGTCGATGACAACCAGGATATCCGCCAGCAGCTCAAATGGGGGCTGAACCAGGACTTCCAGGTGCTCCTGGCAGCGGACGCGCGCGAGGCCCTGGCGAGCTTCAGGCGTGAGCGTCCCAGCGTGGTGGTGCTCGATCTCGGCCTCCCCCCCCACGTGGAGAGCTCGGTGGAGGGGTTCCGCTGCCTGGAGGAGATGCTCGGGATCAACCCGGCGGTCAAGATCATCATGCTGACCGGCAACAGCGAGCGGGAAAACGCCCTCAGGGCGATGCGGACCGGCGCCTTCGATTTCTACGCCAAGCCCCCGGTCCTGAGCGAGCTGAAGGTGATCATCGGCCGCGCCTTCCACCTGGCCAACATCGAGGAGCAAAGCGGCACGCCGGGCGGTGCGGCGGATCCGGGCGAACAGTGGGGCATGATCGGCGCCTGTCCCGAGATGCAGGCCGTTTTCAGCACCATCCGCAAGGTGGCCGCCTCCAATGCGCCGGTCCTTATCACCGGCGAAAGCGGCACCGGTAAGGAGCTGGTGGCCGGCGCCATCCACGAGGCGAGCCTGCGCAGGAAGGGACCGTTCATCCCGATCAACTGCGGCGCGATTCCCGAGAACCTGCTGGAAAGCGAGCTGTTCGGGCACGAGAAGGGGGCCTTCACGGGAGCCCACGTCGCCGTGCAGGGGAAGCTGACCTACGCCCATAGGGGGACCCTGTTTCTCGACGAGATCGGGGAGCTGCCGGTGAACCTGCAGGTGAAGCTCTTGCGCTTTCTCCAGGAGGGGACCCTCCAGAGGGTAGGAGGGAGGGAGGAGATCTCCATCGATTCCAGG
>DATCHY010000121.1:0-4791 GCA_036508065.1 Geomonas sp.
TTCACCATTCACCATTCACCATTCACCATTCACCATTCACGCCTTCAGGTCCAGGATCATGGCAATCTCGTCGCAGTCCGGGAACTTGACGCACTTGATGCAGTCGCCCCAAACCTTGTGCGGCAGTTCGGACTTGTCCACTACTACGAAACCGAACTTGGCAAAAAAATCCGGCTTGTAGGTGAGACAGAAAAGCCTCTTCAGCCCGAGCGCGCGGGCCTCCTCCAGACAGGCACCGACTACCTGGCTCCCGATGCCGCGCCGCCCGGCGTCTTCGGCTACCGCCACGGAACGGACCTCTGCCAGGTCCTCCCAGACGATGTGCAGCGCCGAGGTGCCGATCACGCGGCCGTCATCCTCGAAGATGTAAAAATCGCGCAGTGAGTCGTAAAGCTCGGAAAGCGAACGGGAAAGCATCTCGCCGCGACTCGCATAATTGGTCAAAAGCTTCTGGATATCCTTTACGTCGCTGATCTTCGCCTTTCGTATCATGCACCTGCCTCCTGAATCATCTCCCTGGCGTGCTCAAGGGTTTTCTCCGTCACCCGCGCGCCCCCCAGCATCCGCGCCACCTCCGCCACCCTCCCCTCGCCCTCCAGCCTCTCGACGCTGGTGGCGGTCCGCCCGAGGCTCACCGTTTTTTCCACCCGCAGGTGCAGGTCGGCAAAGGCCGCCACCTGCGGCAGATGGGTGATCGCCAGCACCTGCTGGGAAGCCGCCACCTTTTTCAGTTTCACCCCGACCAGCGCGGAGGTCGCCCCGCCGATGCCGCTGTCCACCTCGTCGAAGATCAGGGTGGGCACCTCGCTCTCCGGGTGCAACTGCTTCAGCGCCAGCATCAGGCGGGAGAGCTCACCGCCGGAAGCGATCTTTGCCAGCGGCTTGGGAGGCTCGCCGGGGTTGGGCGAGAAGAGAAACTCGGCCCGCTCAAAGCCGTACGACCTGGGCTCGGCCGTGGGGTCGAAAGATGTCTCGAAGACCGCGTGCGTCATGGCGAGCTCGCGAAGCTCCCGCTCCATCCCGGACTTGAGAGCTGCGGCTCCCGCCCTGCGGGCCTCGGAAAGCTGCGCACCGAGCTCCGAGAGTTCGGCACCGAGCCCCGCGATCCGGTCGGTCAGGGTGTCCCGCGCCAGCTCCCTGCCGCTAAGCTCCGCCAGCTCGGCATCGATTCCCTGCTGGTAGGCGAGGATCTCCGGGATGTCCTCACCGTACTTTCGCTTCAGCCGGTTGATGGCGTCCAGGCGGTCGTCCAGCTGTTCCAGGCGCCCCGGGTCGGCCTCCACACCGGCGGCGTAGTCGCGCAGCGTCAGGGCGGCGTCCTCCAGCTGGGCATAGGCACTTTCCAGCGTCTCGCAGACCGGAGCCAGGGCGCGATCGATGGCGCTCGCCTCGGCGACGCCGGTGATCACCCGGCGCAGCCCCCCGAGTAGCGCGGCATCGCCGCCGTACAGGGAATCGAAGGCCTCCTGGCTGCAGCTAAGAAGCTTTTCGCCGTGGGCGAGCCGCCCCCTCTCCTCGGCAAGTTCCTCCTCCTCGCCGGCGTAGAGCTTCGCCGCGGCGATCTCCCCGCTTTGGAAGGAGAGCAGGTCGAGGCGGCGGGCGGCCTCGCGCTCCCCCTGCTCCAGCGCCTCCAGCTCGGCCTTCGCCTTCACATAGGCGTCGAAGCGGGCCGAAAAAGCGTCGCGCAGGGGAAGGGTGCCCGAGAAGCCGTCCAAGAGACGGAGGTGCTGATCGGTCTTCAGCAGGGTTTGCGACTCGTGCTGGCCGTATATGTTGATCAGGGTACGGGAGATCTCGGAGAGCATGGAGGTGGTGGCGAGCCCGCCGGCGATGAAGACCCGGTTCTTGCCGCCCCGGGAGACCACCCGCCGGACCAGGAGCTCGCCGTCGCACTCGACACCGGTCGCGGCGAGGTTTTGCAGCAGACCGGGGCGGCCGGAGAGGTCGAAGAGCGCCTCCACCGAGGCCTCGTCGGAGCCGGAGCGGATCAGATCGGAGCTGGCGCGGCCGCCCAGGATCAGGTTGACCGCGTCGATGATGATCGACTTACCCGCGCCGGTCTCGCCGGTCAGAATGTTGAGGCCGCCATGGAACTCCACGTGGAGCTTCTCGATGATGGCCAGGTTGGTGATCTGCAGTTCTCTCAGCATAATGGAATCTTACCTCTCCCCCCACTTGAGCTTGGTCCGGAGCACCTCGAAGTAGTCCTTGCTGCGGGACTGGACCAGGCGGGTTGCCTGTTCGGACTTCCTGATCTGCACCAGGTCCCCGCAGACGAGCTTCACGCCGACCTGGCCGTCCAGGGTCAGGAAAACCGCCTCGTCCATCGAGTCGAGCCTGATGGAGATGCGCGCATCCGCCGCCATGACCAGCGGCCGGTTGGTGAGGGTATGGGGACAGATCGGGGTGATCGAGATGCAGGCGAGCGACGGGTGGATGATCGGGCCGTTGGCCGACAGGGAGTAGCCGGTAGAACCGGTCGGCGTCGATACGATCAGACCGTCCGCCTTGAAGGTGGTCAGGTACTGCCCGTCCACGGAGGTCTCCATGTCGACGATCCGGGCCAGCGCACCCTTGTTGATCACCACGTCGTTCAGCACCCGGTGCAGTTCCACCACCTCTCCCCCGCGCTCCACCGAGGCGAGCAGCATCATGCGCTCGCTCACCTCGAAATCGCCGGCAAGGCAGCGCTCGACCGACGGGTAGAGCTCGTCCAGGGTGATCTCGGTCAGAAAGCCGAGGCTTCCCAGGTTCACCCCGAGGATCGGCACCTCGCGCTCCCCGACCAAACGCGCGGCCGCGATCAGGGTGCCGTCGCCCCCCAGCACGACCACCAGGTCCGCGTCCCTGGCGATCTCGGAACTCTCGGCGCTCTCGGCGGAGCTGGGACGCCTGAGCTGCCTGGAAAGGTGGTCCTCGACGCTTGCGGTTATGCCGCGCGCGGCCAGCCACTCGGTCAACTCCTCGGCAATGCCGAGACAACGGGGGTCGTGCACTTTCGCGAAAATAGCGATTTTTTTCATCACAACCCCTTTACTTTTATTGTAATCTTAGATTTTCTAGCATATATACGGTATCATGTCCAATGGAAACTAGAAAGCCGCGCAACCCCGGAAACCGGGGATCCGGCCGTAATCGGAGCAGGAAAAGCAGGGTGACTCATGACTGAAGAGGCAAACGTCGTCGGCGAACAGCTGGACAAGGAAATGATCATCATCAAATCATTCCTGGAACACCTGGAGTATACCCTCGGCAAGGACAAGTATTCGGCGACCAAGTACGACGGCTTCAACGCCCTCGCCTACGCGGTCAGGGACCACCTGGTGGAGCGCTGGCTCGACACCCAGCAGGCCTACTACAACTCGGACCATAAAAGGGTCTACTACATCTCCATGGAGTTCCTGATGGGGAGGGCGCTGGGCAACAGTCTGATCAACCTCGGCGTCATGGACGACTTCCGGGAGGCGATTACCTCGCTTGGCTACGACTTCGAGGCCATCCTCGCCGAGGAGCAGGACGCGGGGCTCGGCAACGGCGGGCTGGGACGGCTCGCCGCCTGCTTCCTCGACTCCATGGCGACCATGTCGATTCCCGCCTACGGCTACGGCATCCGCTACGAATACGGCATCTTCCGCCAGCATATCGTGGACGGCGCCCAGGTGGAGATCCCGGACAACTGGCTGCGCTACCGCAACCCCTGGGAGCTGGACCGCCAGGAACACCTGCACACGGTGAGATTCTACGGCCGCGTCATCACCACCATCGGCAAGTCGGGGCAGCTGGTGAGGGATTGGGTGGACACCGAGGATGTCATGGCGATGGCCTACGACACCCCGATTCCCGGCTACCAGACCCACAGCGTCAACACCCTGAGGCTTTGGAGCGCCAAGTCGAGCCGCGAGTTCGACCTCAAGTTCTTCAACGAGGGGAACTACATCCGCGCCGTCGAGAAGAAGATGCAGTCGGAAACCATCTCCAAGGTGCTCTATCCGGCCGACAACGTGATCGAGGGGAAGGAGCTGCGCTTCAAGCAGGAGTACTTCCTCGCCTCAGCCACGGTGCACGACGTGCTGTACCGCTTCAAGAAGAAGCACAAGGACCTGAGGCTTTTGCCGGAGAAGGTCGCCATCCAGCTGAACGACACCCACCCGACCCTCGCCATTCCCGAGATGATGCGCGTCCTCATCGACCTGGAGAACCTCGACTGGGAGGACGCCTGGGAGATCACCCGCAAGACCTTCGCCTACACCAACCACACCATACTCCCCGAGGCTCTGGAGCAGTGGCCGGTCTGGTTCTTCGAGCAGATCCTGCCGCGCCACCTGCAGATCGTCTACGAGATCAACGAGCACTTCATCAAGGACGTGCGGGCGCGCTTCCCGGACGAGCCGGAGCGGCTTTCACGGATGTCCATCGTGGAGGAGCACTGGGAAAGGAAGATCCGGATGGCGCACCTGGCGATCGTCGGGAGCCACTCGGTGAACGGGGTGGCCGCGCTCCACACGGAGATCCTGAAGAACGAGCTGTTCCGGGACTTCTTCGAGATGTACCCGGAGAGGTTCAACAACAAGACCAACGGCATCACCCAGAGGCGCTGGCTCAAGATGTCGAATCCCACGCTGTCGACCCTGATCGACGACTACATCGGGGAAGGGTGGACCCGCAACCTCTACGAGCTGGAGAAGCTCAAGTCCGTCGCCGCCGACCCCGAGTTCTCGGGGCGCTGGCAGCTGGTGAAGCGCAGGAACAAGGAGGAGCTCTGCCGCTACATCCTGAAGCACAACGGGATCG
>DATCHY010000122.1:0-4045 GCA_036508065.1 Geomonas sp.
GATTCTCGCCTGCGACGAGGAACTCCTGGAGGGGATGACCGAGACGGCCTACGCCCGCCTCATCCGCCCCGACCCCGCCGGCCCGACGCTCGCTATCGGGGAACTGGTCCTGGAGCCCCGCGGACTCCGGCTGCGTCTCTACCGGCGTGCGCTTTCTGCGCTGCGCGGCGATCTGCGGCATATCGGCCTCGCCCATCTCGAGGCGATTGACCGGCTCGCCGCTTCCAGCCGTCCCAACAGCCGCATCAAGCTGCCGGGTGACTGCTTCGTGGCACGCAGCTACGGGGCGCTCCGTTTCACGGCGCGCGAGGAGGCCGGGGAGCCCGGCTGGGAGAACGCAATCGATGGGGTCGGCAGCTTTGCGCTCCCGTCCGGCGGGCGCCTCCTGGTCGAAAGCGTCCCGCGCCCCGCGTCTCTTGACACCGGGTCGCGTCGGGTCGCCTACCTTGACCCGGCGGCCGCCCCCTTTCCCTGGCTTTTGCGCAGCTTCGCCCCGGGCGACCGCTTCAGGCCGCTCGGCATGACCGGTGCCCAGAAGGTGAAGGACCTTTTCATGAACGAGAAGATCCCGGCAGCCCGGCGCCGCCGCATTCCGCTTCTGGTCTGCGCCGGGCGTATCCTTTGGGTATGCGGGGTGAGGATGGGGGAGGAAGCTCGGGTGACGGCCGCGGCTGGTGCGGTTCTAAGGGTTGAAATTCTTGATGTTACGCCTTAAAGCTCTTGTCAATGCGGCCCCTTTGTGGTAATCCTTTTTTGTTCATTTTAATCCATTATCTCGCTCCGGAACTGACTCCGGAAAGATCCGCGACCCACACTGCAGCTTGTCCCGGCTGCCGGCCCTAAAGGCCGGGAATCAGCCGGGTTTGCAACATACATATAATCGGGAGGAAACTTGAATCAATTCTATAAGAACCTGGCGCTTTGGCTGGTGATCAGCCTGATGATGATCCTGCTGTTCAACCTCTTCAATAAGCCGAAACCGACCCAGGAAAAGCTCGATTACTCCGAGTTTATCGAGGCTATCGACACCGGCAAGGTGAAGAACGTTGCCAGGCCGATCAGCTCCGTCATCATCCAGGGGAACGAGATCATCGGCAAGTACGCCGACGGCAAGGAGTTCAGGAGCTACAAGCCTGCCGACGCCAACCTGACCGAGATTCTGCTCGACAAGCACATCGCCACCTCGGCCCGTCCCGAGGAGGAGCGCTTCTCCTGGTTCTCGCTGCTGGTTTCCTGGTTCCCCATCATCTTCCTGGTCGCGGTCTGGATCTTCTTCATGCGCCAGATGCAGGGGGGCGGCGGCAAGGCGATGGCCTTCGGCAAGAGCCGCGCCAAGCTTCTGACCGAGACCCAGGGGAGGATCACCTTCGAGGACGTGGCCGGCATCGAGGAGGCCAAGGACGAGCTTGAGGAGATCATCAACTTCCTGAAGGACCCCAAGAAATTCACTAAGCTGGGCGGCAGGATCCCCAAGGGCGTGCTCCTCATGGGCCCCCCGGGAACCGGCAAGACGCTTCTGGCCCGTGCCATCGCGGGCGAGGCGGGGGTACCCTTCTTCTCCATCTCGGGCTCCGACTTCGTCGAGATGTTCGTCGGCGTGGGTGCCTCCCGGGTGCGCGACCTGTTCGTACAGGGAAAGAAGAGCGCGCCCTGCATCATCTTCATCGACGAGATCGACGCCGTGGGACGCCACCGCGGTGCGGGTCTGGGCGGCGGACATGACGAGCGCGAGCAGACACTGAACCAGCTCCTGGTCGAGATGGACGGCTTCGAGTCCAATGAAGGCGTCATCCTGATCGCCGCCACCAACCGTCCGGACGTGCTGGATCCCGCGCTGCTGAGACCCGGCCGCTTCGACCGCCAGGTCGTGGTGCCGCGCCCCGATGTGAAGGGGAGGGAAGCGATCCTGAAGGTGCACACCAAGAAGACACCGCTCTCCCCGGACGTCGACCTCGCCGTCATCGCCCGCGGCACACCGGGTTTCTCCGGCGCCGACCTCTCCAACGTGGTGAACGAGGCGGCCCTTTTGGCTGCCCGCAAGGAGAAGAGCTGCCTGGAGATGATCGACTTCGATGACGCGAAGGACAAGGTACTCATGGGTGTCGAGCGGCGCTCCATGGTGATCTCCGACGAAGAGAAGAAGAACACCGCCTATCACGAGGCGGGACACACCCTGATCGCCAAGCTGATCCCCGGGACCGACCCGGTGCACAAAGTCTCCATCATACCGCGCGGCAGGGCGCTCGGCGTCACCATGCAGCTCCCCATCGAAGACAAGCACAGCTACTCGCGCGAGTCGCTCCTGGACCGGATCGCCGTCCTCATGGGCGGGCGCGCCGCCGAGGAGCTGATCTTCAAATCGATGACCACCGGTGCCGGCAACGACATCGAGCGGGCCACCGAAATCGCACGGAAAATGGTGTGCGAGTGGGGCATGAGCGAGAAACTCGGCCCGGTCAGCTTCGGCAAGAAGGATGAGCAGATCTTCCTCGGGCGCGATATGTCGACCCACAAGAACTACTCCGAGGCGACCGCGGTCGAGATCGACGGCGAGATCAGGCTGATCGTGGAGCAGAACTACGCACGGGTACAGGCACTGCTGGCAGCGAACGTCGATAACCTGCACAAGGTGTCGCTGGCGCTCATCGAGAAGGAAAACCTCTCGGGCGACGAGGTCGACCGCATCATCGCGGGCGAGGTACTGCTTCCGCCGGAAGCCCCTGCCGCGGCATGACAGCAAAGGCGGCAACCTGGGAGCTCTCCCGGCGCACCCTGTCGCTTGAGCGCCCCCTGGTGATGGGGATCCTGAACGTCACCCCGGACTCCTTCTCGGACGCCACCCGTTTCCTCACCCTGGAGCGCGCCGTGGAGCGCGCCCTGGAGCTGGAGCGGGAGGGCGCGGACATCATCGACATCGGCGGCGAGAGCACCCGTCCCAACGCGCCTGCCGTCGACCTGGCGGAGGAGCTGAGGCGGGTGGTCCCGGTCGTCGAGGCGCTGGCCGGGAGGCTGCAGGTGCCGATCTCGGTCGACACCTACAAGGCCGGCGTGGCGCGGGCCGCCTGCGCGGCCGGGGCCGAGATCGTGAACGACGTGAGCGGCCTCTTTTTCGATCCCGCCATGGCGGGGGCGGTAGCCGAGGCCGACGCCGGACTGGTCGTCATGCACACCCGGGGCAGGCCGGACCGGATGCAGGCGGACACCCGCTACGGCGACCTGGTCGCCGAGGTGAAGGGGTACCTCTCGGATTCCCTGGCCCTCGCCCGGGAGGCCGGGATCCTGGAATCCCGCATCGCGGTCGATCCGGGGATCGGCTTTGGCAAGAGCGTCGAGGGGAACCTGGAGCTGATCAGAAGGCTCTCCGAACTCCTGCCGCTGGGCCGCCCGATCCTGGTCGGCCCTTCGCGCAAGTCCTTCATCACCAGCGTCCTCGGCAGCGGCGGCAATGAGAGGCTGTTCGGCACCGCCGCCGCGGTCGCCGTCTCGATCTTGAACGGAGCCTCCATCGTGAGGGTACACGACGTGGCTGCCATGAGGGACGTCGCGCTCATGGCGCGGGCGCTCGCCTAACCAGGAAGCAGCGGCTTCCCTAGTGGTGCGGATGACTTTTCTCCTGCAAAACATAAGCGTGCTGCGGGACCTCCTCGACCTGTTGCTGACGGCCCTGATCATCGCACGCCTGTCGAGGCTGCTGAAGGGGGTCCTGGCACTGCGCATCCTGGCTGTCCTTTCGGCCTTGGTAGTTGGCCACCTCCTGGCACGTCTACTCTCCCTGCAGACCGTCCGGCTCATCTTCGACACCTTCCTCGCCTCATCCGTCGTGGTGCTCGCGGTCATCTTCCAGACCGACATACGCCGGGCCTTCGCGGCACTGACACGCAACCGCCCCGAAAAGGGCGTCGAGATGTCCGACGTGATCGACGAGCTGGTCTTCGCGGTCGGCGGGCTCTCCCAGAAGCGGATCGGCGCGCTGATCGTCATCGAGCGGAGCATCCAGGTGGACAACTACCTCGCCGTCGGGACCGAGATCGACGCCAAGGTGACG
>DATCHY010000123.1:0-2175 GCA_036508065.1 Geomonas sp.
TGGCTTCCGCAAAGGCCCACTCGGCGATACGTGCGGAACTCGCGCGGTTGACCCGGGCCGCGGGAATTCCCGCCACACTGGGCCAACTCGGGGTGAGCCGGGACGACATCCCCGGGCTGGCTGAAAGGGCGATGTGCGACCCCTGCATCTTTACCAACCCGCGCCAGCCAAGCAGGAAGGATATCGAGGCGATCTATGAGCAAGCCTTCTGACGCCGAGGAGCAGTGGCGCGCTCAAAGGGAAAAGATCATAGGGCTTGGCGAGCGCTCCCTGCGGAAAACCTACTATCCAGAACTTCAGCAAAAGCTCGATGAACTTGAGCGGTTCAGGGCTCTGCTCGATCAGAGCAACGACTGCATATTCCTGATCGAGGCCTCCACGCTCAGCTTCATCGACGTCAACGATTCGGCATGCAGGCAGCTCGGCTGTTCCAGGGAGAAGGTCCTCTCCCTTCCCCTGGCCTGTTTCCTCCCGGATGAGGCGCTGGCGAGGGTCGCGGCACTGGTTTCTTCGGGAGCGGGAGAGGGGCGGGACCAGGATACCATTACCACCGAGCTCAGCGGCTGTGCCGGTGCCACGCTTCCAGTCGAGATCACCCTGCGGCTCGTCACCTTCAACAAGACCCTGTACGGCGTCGCGGTGGCCCGCGACCTTACCGAACGGAAACGGGCTGAAACGGCGCTTCTGGAGAACTCCCGGATGCTGCGCGACATGGAACTCGCGCGCCAGATCCAGCTCTCGCTGCTGCCGCTCGCGCCTCCGCAGCTTCCGGGAGTCGTGCTCGCGGGGATTTGCATTCCAGCGACGCATGTGGGGGGCGATTACTACGGTTTCTACCGCAGGGAGGGGGACGTCCTGGACCTGGTCATCGCCGATGTCTCGGGGCACAGCATCGGTGCAGCCCTGATGGCAGCGGAAGTGAGGTCCGTCTTGCATGCGGAGGTGCACTCCTTCAACAGCACCGGGGAGATCCTCGCGGCGCTCAACGAGATCCTTTACGAAGACCTCAGCCAGGCGGGGCTCTGCCTCACCCTTGCCTACCTGAAGTTCGATGCCCCGACCCGCATCCTGACCTATTCCAACGCCGGACACCCTCCGGTCCTGCTCTCCCGTAGCCCCAAGACCCCTTGCCGGGAACTGGACGCCGAAGGGCTCATTCTGGGGGTCAGAAAGGAGGTCTTTTTCGAGGAAAAACGGATCCGGCTGCGGTCGGGGGACCTGGTGCTGCTTTACACCGATGGCATCACCGAGGCCCAGAACGAAGCCGGGGAGCTGTTTGGCTGCGCCAGATTATGCAAGATCCTGCGCTCCATGCATGCGCGCCTCCCCGAGGAGGTCATCGACGCCGTGCGCTCGAAGGTCGCGGAGTTCACCGGCACCTGCGCCATGGTGGACGACGTCACCATGGTCATCATGAAGGTATTGTGAACGTATGGTACGTAGGGGTGATACAAACATGCTTGTGGAGATCCTCTCAGGAGCCCAGTTGGAGCAGCTGTGTTCCAGATCACCGGGCTAAGAAGGAAGATGGATCAGTTCGCAGCAGCGGCACTTTCCGTAATGCGCCGGCAGGTAGAGCAGGTTGATCGTAAGGCATTTTTGGCACTCCCAGAAGGTGAAGCCGGTAACTTCATGACCGGCCTGTTCGGTGAACAGCCACGTATAGTAGGAATCCCAGTCGTACTCCGGTTTTTGGCGTGCCCTTTCCACGAGCTGTTCCAGTAGCATATCCTCTCCTTGGTCCTCACTCCAGACCGATTCTACTCAATTCGACCGTACGGTGTACCCTCCCTGCGGAAAACCCCGCTCTTTCCCCCCTCCTTGTAGAGCAGTGCAATCTCTCCGATCATGATGGACTTGTCGCTCCCCTTGCACATGTCGTAGACGGTGAGGGCCGCGACGGCTGCCGCCGTCATAGCCTCCATCTCCACTCCGGTCCGCTCGAAGGCCCTGACGGTCGCCTCGATCCGGATGGCGCCGGTCGCCACCTCAGCCTGAAACGCGATCGCTGCATGATGGATGGCGAGAGGGTGGGAGAGGGGGATCAGCTCCGGGGTCCGCTTTGCCGCGGCGATTCCCGCGAGCCGCGCCACGCCGAGCACGTCCCCCTTGGTCACGGACCCCTCCAACACCGCGGCGAGCGTCGCCGGCTTGAGCCACACGGTGGCGCATGCG
>DATCHY010000124.1:0-2339 GCA_036508065.1 Geomonas sp.
CATCGGAGGCATCCTGGCGGGGGTTCAGACTCAACCGGCGGTTCTCGGTTTCGCCGTCGGTCGTTGCGGCAATGAACGGGTCGAGGCCGGCTACGCCGAGGCATATCCGCTCAGCATGCTGTTGAAGATAGTTTCCGTCCAGATTTTTTTGCTGGTTATGAAGTTTTGACATCCTGCTCGAACTCGCAGGAACTACAGGACTTTCCCTTCTTTGATGTATTCACGCCGGATAGCGGCTTCCAGACGCTCTAGATCGAGATGCCTTGACTGGTCCGACAGTATTTCCAACGCGCAATAATGGGTCACATTCATGATGCTCGCGCCAGCGAGTTCGAAGCGGGCCGCTACCTGCCGCCAGTCGATGTCCCGGGCGATTTCAATTTGCGGCGGAAAGGCTTTGCACCAGATCCCGTAACGCTCTTCGGGGCGGGGCATGGGGAAATGGATGATGGCCTGAAACCGCCGGACAAAGGCGTCGTCCATGTTGCCGCGCTGGTTGGTGGCCAGTATCACCAGCCCGTTGTAACCCTCGATGCGCTGCAACAGATAGGCGACTTCCTGGTTGGCGTACTTGTCATGGGCGTCCCGGATGTCCGTTCGCTTGCCGAAGAGGGCGTCGGCTTCGTCAAAAAACAAAATCCAATTCTTGTTTTCAGCCTTTTGGAAGAGCCTCGACAGATTCTTCTCCGTCTCTCCGATGTATTTGGATACAACCCGCGACAGATCGATGCGGAAGACTTCCTTGCCCGTGCCTTTCCCCAACAGGGTGGCGGTCAGGGTCTTGCCGGTGCCGGGCGGCCCGTAGAAGAGCGCGCGGTAGCCGGGCTTGATCTTTTTCCTCATGCCCCATTCCTGCAAAATGGTATCGCTGTGCATGATCCAGTTTTCGATCTCACGGATATGGCGCAGGGTGCCGGGGTGCAGCACCAGGTCCTCCCACTCCATCTCGGTCTCTATCTGTTCTGCCGGAAAGTCCGCGCTGAAGCGTGGCTTGCTGACCGCTCCGACGGTGAGTAACTGCGCCGTCTCCGAGTCCAATATGAGCCGGCCGCTCATGGGCGGATCCCCTTCGGGCACGGCATCGAGCCACAGGATATGTTTCCCGGCGAACCAATGTGCACCGCTCAACATCCGCTGTACTTCGAGACGTCTTTCCAGGTCGTCGCCTGCAACGATGAACTGCGCTGTTTCTCCGGTAGGAAGGATGCCGCGGTGGTTCGCGGCTTTGACGCCGCCGAATTCGGGTAAGTCGCCCCCCTCGGGGAGGTGGCTGGCGATGATATTACTGAGAAAGCCAGGCGTCAGGTGTGGCATCAGGGCGAGTAGCAATACCAGGAACTCTTCATGGCTGGGCCTGTGGAGTGCTATGAATTTGGCCAGGAAGGAATCCTCACTGCAGAGATTGAAGGGATCGATTTCGAGTCTTTCAGCCTGCCCGAAATGCACAGTCAGCCTACTGGCAATGACACTCTGCAGCCAGTCAGAGGCGAGTTTCAGGTCGATGGCATTGGATTCCATAACTCTTCTGCTCCGTTCTCAATACAGTCGGTTTTCTCGGGGGTGGAATGCCTGGCACTGTTCCCAAAGATGGGTCTTTTTGTCCTAGTCTAACTCCAGATCCTGGTTTGCGATCTGATCCTGCCCGGCCTTGATCCTGTTCCTGACATCCGACACGAGCAGTTGTCCGGCTTTGTCGCTGTCTGCTGCGTCCATGACGTCCTCCCAGATCGGCTGGTCATATTTCACCCCTACTACCGACTTCATGACAGCCACATCGCGTCGGAGATCCGCCTTGATCAGGGCGATCACCGCACGACGCTGTTCCTCGGCAGGCTTGTCCTTCACGGCCGGCTTCACCCGCGCCAGAAAGCTCTCCTTGGTTTCCTTCCCCTTGCTGCCGTAGGTGGCTCCTGCCATGTGGCGGGTTTTATGGAGGTTGATGGCATACCCCTTACTGGCCCGCCCCTCGGCGCGCTCCTGCAGCGTCCCGTCCCTGCTGAAGAACCTGAATTTGGCCAGCGCTGTCAGTATCGCAGCCTGGGGCTGGTGGTCGGCGGTAAAATCGTCACCCGGCGGCTTGGGAATGGAGCCGTAGGTGCCGGTCATACCTTCCAGCTTGTACTTCTCGATGGCCTCAGCGATGGCGCGGTCATCGCCAAGAAGCTTGGACAGTGCGGCACCGAGTTCGACGTTTACCTGCAGCAACTGCTGCTGTTTAGCTTTCCAGGCAGTCCCTTTCTTCTTCAGGTCGGCGATGGAATTTGCCAGGCTTTGTGCCTCGTCGATGTGACCCCGGATCTCCTTGATGGTGGCATCATGCTTCTTCTTGAACGACTTGC
>DATCHY010000125.1:0-8163 GCA_036508065.1 Geomonas sp.
TTTAATGCCAGAATAAATCCTGAAAATTATTGACTTATCAGGCGCGTAAAATTATGCTTACATCGACCGCAATCGGATTCATTATCGCATGAGGGGCTGGAATCGACACATTGATGAAAATGACCCTTGAAAAACGCATCACGCTCTTCTCCTTCCTGATCCTCTTTCTGACTATATTCGTCAGCGCCGGCATGGACATCATGGCGCTTCGCAAGGACCAGGTGAAATCCCTCAACCTGCGCTCCCAGGGTCTCGCCACTGCCCTCAAGGTGAATATAGAGAAGGTGCTGAACCTGGGTCTGGAGCTGAAGGACATGACCGGGCTCTCCGAGAAGTGCCATGAGATCATGGCGGGCAATCCCGACATAGCCTACTGCGTCGTCACCGACCTGAAGGGGGGGGCGCTTTTCGCCAACGACCCGCGCTTCCTCGCCTTCCCGGTGCAGGCGGTGCAGGCCGACCAGGCGGTCTCGCTCGGCTGCGTCAGGATGACGATCGACGGCGAGCTCGGTTCCTTCTACGACACCGCCGTGCTGATCAGGGCGCCGTACGGCAAGGCGATCGCCCAGGCGCACGTCGGTTTCAGCCAGAAGGTGGTGTCCGACAAGACGAAGGGGATGCTGTTCAAGACCCTGTACCTGCTCTGCATCGCCCTCGCGGTCTCCTTTTCCCTCGTCGTCATCTTCGTGAAAAAGTACGTCATGCACCCGATCTCCACCCTCTTGAAGGGGGTCAAGCAGATCTCCGAGGGCGCCTTCGACACCCGGATCGGCGAGGTGCGGGTCTTCGAGTTCAACGAACTGGCGCGCAACATCAACATCATGTCCGAGTCCCTGAAGAACAGGGACGCCCAGATCAAGAAGAATTACCAGGACATGGAGACGACCTTCGAGGAACTGCACAACTCCTACCGCAAGCTGGAGACCATGAGCTCCGATCTGGAGCGCTCCGAGGAACTCTACAAGTCTCTTTTGGAGGACGCGAGCGACGCCATCCTGGTCATCGGCGCGGACGAATCGGTCCGGATGGTGAACAAGATGGCCGAGGAGCTTTTCGGCTACGAGGCGAGGGAGCTGCTGGGGCTGCCGCTCACCAAGATGCTGCTCCTTTTGAACATCGGCAACATCCCGAAGCTGCAGAAGATCTTCCGGGAGGCGGCGGCTGGCGCCCACATCGCCGAGGAGATGCAGCTTCTGAAGAAGGGGGGCGGGATGATGGTGGCGATGCTGCACGCCTCCAGCATCCAAAGCGGCAGCGAAAACCTGGTGCAGGCGATCTTCCGGGACGTGACCCGCGAGCGGGAGATCATCGTCAACCTGGAGAAGAGCTCCGCCGACCTGGCCCGACTGAACCGCATGAAGGACTCCTTCCTGGGGCTCGCCTCCCACGAGCTGAAGACGCCGCTCACCGTCATCATGGGGTATTCCGAGCTGATCACGACCGACATGGCGGACCGGGTGGACCCGACGGTCCTCGAGATGGTGGTGAACATCGCCAACGCCGCCTCCCGGCTGGACAACATCATCAAGGACATGGTCGACGTCTCCATGATCGACGAGAAGAGGCTGCAGCTGAAGATGGAGGACATCCAGCTGAACCGGCTCATCGAGGCCGCGGTGAGCGAGCTGCGCTTCTTCTTCTCCATGCGCAAGCAGGAGGTGGTGGTCAACCTGGACGAGACGATCCCGACCATCAAGGGGGATGGGCTGAGGCTGATGCAGCTCCTTTCCAACATCCTCGGCAACGCGATAAAATTCACCCCGGACGGCGGTCGCATCACCATCGCCAGTTCCGCCAAGTACCTGCTGCGCGACGTACTCGGCAACGCATCGCATCCCTCGGGGCGCGAGCACCATCTCTTCCTGGAGATCACCGTCACCGACACGGGGATCGGCATCGACCGTGAGGACCAGATGCGGGTCTTCGACAAGTTCTACGAGGTCGGGAACATCCAGGAGCACTCCACCGGCAAGGTCGCCTTCAAGGCGAAGGGGGCGGGGCTCGGCCTCTCCATCGCCAAGGGGATCGTGGACATGCACGGCGGAGAGATCTGGGTCGAGTCGGCGGGGTACAACCCGGAGCGCCTGTCCGGTTCCACCTTTCACATCCTGCTGCCGCTCAACCCGATGCTCGGCGAGAACATAGCGGACTACAGCCGGCTACTGCGGTAAGCCGTTGAGTCGGTCCGTCGAGTCCCCCGCTCCTGCGTTAACATGATCTCAGCAAGTTTGGGTTGAATCTCCCCCCCTTTTCCTGTATAAAAATAAGGTTTTTCTGGCCACTTCGAAGAGAAAAGCCTGACCACAGAGCTGCACAGAGGTACCACCGGAGGAACAGAGAGGAAAAGCAAAAACGAGGGCTGGTTTACCACCAAGTCGCGAGTTTTTTGGGTTTCCTCTCCGTTCCTCTAAGTACTTCCCCTCAGTCATCTGTGGTAGAGCCCTTGATTTGGCTTAAGCGATGTAATATTTTTCCGGAGGGATGAATGAGGCTCTGCCTTTTGGCGAGTGGCAGCAAGGGGAATTGCCTCTTTCTGGAAACCGACTCCTGCCGTCTGCTGATCGACGCCGGGCTCTCCGGGCGCGAAACCCTCGCCAGGCTTTCGTCCATCGGCGTTGCCGCCGAGACCCTGGACGGCATCCTGATCACCCACGAGCATACCGACCACGTGCGCGGGGTCGGCGCTCTGGCCCGGCGCCTGAAGATCCCCGTGCTGGTGGCGGCGCGCACCATGCAGGCCGCGCGCCACGTCATCGGCAAGGTCGATCTGGTTGAATTCGATCCGGGCTCGCCCTTCGATTTCAAGGGGGTCGCCATCGATCCCTTCCCGATCACACACGACGCCTGCGACCCGGTCGGCTTCAGGATCGAGGGGCGCGAGGGGTGCATCGGCTTCGCCACTGACCTCGGGATCGCCACCCGGCTCACCCAGGAAAAGCTCAAGGGGTGCCGGGCTCTGGTGCTGGAGTTCAACCATGACGAGGAGATGCTGCAAAACGGGCCCTATCCCTGGCACCTGAAGCAGCGGATACGATCGCGCCACGGTCATCTTTCCAACACGGAGGGGGCCAGCCTGCTCGAAGAGCTGCTCCATTGCCGGCTCGAGGGGGTATTCCTCTCCCATCTCTCCGAGGTGAACAACGACCCCGCTCTCGCCATGGCCGCGGCACGCGGACTGGTGGGGGGGCAGAATCTCTGTTCGCCCGGCCTGTTTCTCGGCTGCCAGCACCAGGCAAGCGGCGTACTCGACATCCAGGGCGCTTTCCTGTAGAGTTTCTAGCGTCGCGAAAAAAGGCGCGGATTGAGCCGATGAAAAACAGCAAAGGCAATTCAAATTCATAACCTGAAATCCATTTGCCGCAAAAGGGCACATAAATCCCAAAACGAATATTCCTTGGAATGGTTTAGCCACGTTCCTCCCACTTCAAGGGGAGGACAGGAGGGGGATGGGTTGTTTTGGTGGGGAGGGAGTTTCTTCAGCGGAAGATTCGAACTAATCAGGATGCTTTAAGGTCACCTTTTTGCGTCTTTTGTGCCTTTTCGTGGCAAAAAGTTTCAAGGTTAATGTTTTAGGTTTTTTTTAGTGGCTGCTTTTTTTAACCACATCAACTGGAATCAATAGCAAACATTCAGCAAGGGAGAAGTCGTGATCGAACGTTACAGCCGTCCTGAAATGACCCGCATCTGGGAGCCCGAGAACCGCTACCGGAAATGGCTCGAAATAGAAATCTACGCCTGCGAGGCGCATGCCGAGATGGGGAGGATCCCCCAGGAAGCGGTGGCCCGGATCAGGGCGAAGGCCTCCTTCGACGTGGACCGCATCGACGAGATCGAGCGCACCGTGAAGCACGACGTGATCGCCTTTCTCACCTCGGTGGCCGACTACATCGGCGACGACTCCCGCTTCGTGCACCTGGGGCTCACCTCCTCCGACGTCCTCGACACCTCGTTCGCCATGCTCCTCAAGGAGGCGGCCGAGCTGATCATCGTCGACATCAAGAGGCTGATGGCGGTCATCAAGGTGCGCGCCTACGAGCACAAGATGACCCCGATGATGGGTCGCTCCCACGGCATCCACGCCGAGCCGGTCACCTTCGGCCTGAAGATGGCGCTTTGGTACGACGAGATGGCTCGCAACCTGAAAAGGATGGAATCGGCCCTAGCCACCATCTCCTTCGGCAAGCTCTCCGGCGCGGTCGGGACCTTCGCCAACATCGACCCGCAGGTCGAGGCCTACGTCTGCAAGAAGGCAGGCCTCACCCCGGCGCCCTGTTCCACACAGGTGCTGCAGCGCGACCGGCACGCCGAATTCTTCACCACCATGGCGATCGTCGCCTCCTCCATAGAGAAGTTCTCAGTGGAGATCAGGCACCTGCAGCGCACCGAGGTGCTGGAAGCCGAGGAGTTCTTCAGCAAGGGGCAGAAGGGATCCTCCGCCATGCCGCACAAGCGCAACCCGGTGCTCTCCGAGAACCTGACCGGGCTGGCGCGCCTGATCCGCGGCTACGCGGTCTCCGCCATGGAGAACATCCCGCTCTGGCACGAGCGCGACATCTCGCACTCTTCGGTTGAGCGCATCATCGGCCCCGACGCCACGGTGCTGCTCGACTTCATGCTGAACCGCGCCATCGGCCTGATCGAGCACCTGGTGATCTACCCGCAAAACATGATGCGCAACCTGAACCAGATGCGCGGCCTGATCTTCTCGCAGCGGGTCCTCCTGAAGCTCGCCGAGGGGGGCGCCTCCCGCGAGAAGGCCTACTCCCTGGTGCAGCGAAACGCCATGAAGGTCTGGGAGGAGGGGAAGGATTTCCAGACCGAACTGCTGAACGATCCCGAGGTGACCGCAGTCCTCAGCGCCGACGAGATCAAGGACGCCTTCGACCTCGGCTACCACCTGAAGCATGTCGACACCATCTTCACGAGGGTCTTTGGTGGATAGCCTTTGGTACTATTTGAGGCCGGATGAAGGGGACGCGTTCTATCTCTTCTGGTCCAAGGAACTGCTGATCTCGGCCCTCATCATCGCCGCCTTCTACCTGCTGTCGCGGGGGCTTCGGCTCCTGCTCAGCAGGCTAGGCGCGCGCCTTTGCGCCCTGACCAAGAGTGAATTGGACGACAGGATACTGGAGCGCGTCGCCGCGCCGGCCTCGCTCCTTATCAACTGCGCCGGCCTTTACCTCGCCGTCAACCGGCTGCCGCTTCCGGAGAAGCTCAAGGCCGTCGCCTCGGGCGCCCTGTTCGTGGTGAACATGGTCATCCTCGCCAACATCGCCTTCCGGGTGCTGGACGAGATGCTGAACCGCTACGGCGAGCGGGTCGCCGGCGAGGAGATGAGCCGCCAGCTGATCCCGCTGGTGCAGAAGCTCTGCAGCATCTTCCTGGTCGGCACCGCGCTCATCATCACGCTGAAGCATTTCAACTACGACATCCTCTCCCTGGTGACAGCGCTCGGCGTCGGCTCCCTGGCGATCGGCCTGGCCGCCAAGGACACCCTGGCCAACATGGTGTCGGGCTTCACACTGATGATCGACCGCCCCTTCCGGATCGGGGACCGGATCCAGCTCGGGCTCCAGGTCGGCGACGTGGTCGACATCGGCCTCAGGAGCACCAAGATCAAGGGGGGCGACAACACCTACCTGATCATTCCGAACTCCGAACTTTGCAACTCGACCCTCATCAACCAGGCCTTTCCGGACGCCCGCGGCAAGGGGAGGATCAACATCGGGGTCGCCTACGGCAGCGACGTGGAGCGGGCCAAGGCGCTCCTGGTATCCACCGCGGCCTCCGTTGCCGGAGTGCTTTCCGAACCGGCGCCCGAGGCCTATTTCACCAGCTTCGGCGACAGTTCCCTGAGTCTCGCGCTCTTCTTCTGGACGGATCACTACGAGCAGGTCTTCGCGGCCACCGACCGGATCAACTGCGCAATCTGCACCTGTTTTCAGGAAAACGGCATTAACATACCGTACCCCACCCGGACGGTTCTCTTAGAAAAGGACGCAAATAATGGCCCACAGGATTGAAATCACCCTCAAGGACGAGGTCCGCGACCCCCGCGGCGAGCGGATCAAGCGGGAGATCGAACATTTTCTTCATCTAGGCGTTGACAGGATCCGCACCATCGACGTCTACACGGTCGATGCGCTCCTCACCCCCGAGGAGCTCGCAGCCGCGGCAGCCGGCCCTTTCAGCGATCCGGTGATCCAGCACTTCTCCATCGACGCGCCCAGCGCCAGCGGCTTCGACTTCCTGGTCGAGGTCGGCTTCCGGCCGGGCGTCACCGACAACGTCGGCCGCACCGCGGGCGAGGCGATCGGCTACCAGATCGGGCGCCCGCTGGCCAGAGGGGAGGGGGTGTACACCTCGGTCCAGTACCTGATCTCCGGCGCCATCACTGCCGCCGATGCCGAGCGCATCGCCACCGGCCTTTTGTGCAACACGCTGATCCAGCGCTACCAGATCCTTTCTGCCGGCCAGTTCGCGGCGCAGGGGGGCGTGGCTCCCTTTGTGCCCAAGGTCCAGGTGGAGGCGAAGATCGAGGTGAACGAGATCAACCTCGAGGTCCCGGACGCGGAGCTGATGCGGATCAGCCGCGACGGCGTGCTGGCGCTCACCCTGGACGAGATGCGCATCATCCAGGCACACTACCGCGATCCCGCGGTGCTGGAGGTCCGGCGCGAGCAGGGGCTCGGCTCGGCACCCACCGACGTGGAGCTCGAGGCGCTGGCCCAGACCTGGAGCGAGCACTGCAAGCACAAGATCTTCTCCGCGGACGTCTCCTACGATGACGGCAGCGGCAACTGCGAGGAGATCCGCTCGCTCTTCAAGAGCTACATCCAGCGCACCACCGCCGACGTGCGGGCGGCCCTGGGCGACAAGGACTACTGCCTCTCCGTCTTCAAGGACAACGCCGGCGTGATCCGCTTCAACGACGACTGGTCCCTGGTCTACAAGGTGGAGACCCACAACTCTCCCTCCGCACTCGACCCGTACGGGGGTGCGCTCACCGGGATCGTCGGGGTGAACCGCGACCCGTTCGGCACCGGCATGGGGGCGAAGCTGATCTTCAACACGGACGTCTTCTGCTTCGCCGATCCGTTCTACGACAAGGAACTTCCCAAGCGCCTGCTGCACCCGCGCCGCATCTTCGAGGGGGTGGTAGAGGGGGTCGAGCACGGCGGCAACAAGAGCGGCATCCCGACCGTGAACGGCTCCATCGTCTTCGATGACCGCTTCGCAGGCAAGCCGCTGGTGTTCTGCGGCACGGCCGGGATCATGCCGGCCAGGATCAACGACGCTCCCTCGCACGAGAAGAGGATCGTCCCGGGCGACCTGATCGTCATGACCGGCGGCCGGATCGGCAAGGACGGCATCCACGGCGCGACCTTCTCCTCGGAGGAGCTCTCCGAGAGCTCGCCGGTTTCCGCTGTGCAGATCGGCGACCCGATCACCCAGAAAAGGATGTTCGACTTCCTGATCCGGGCGCGCGACAAGGGTCTCTACCGCTTCATCACGGACAACGGCGCGGGCGGGCTTTCCTCCTCCATCGGCGAGATGAGCGAGGAGTGCGGCGGCTGCCAGGTCGACCTCTCCCTGGCGCCGCTCAAGTACCCGGGACTTGCCCCCTGGGAGATCCTGATCTCCGAGGCGCAGGAGCGCATGAGCCTTGCCGTGCCGCCCGAGGACATCGACGCCTTCATGGAGATGGCGGGGCGCTTCGGCGTGGAGGCGACCGTGCTCGGCACCTTCACCGACTCCGGCGTGTTCCACATGCTCTACGGCGAGAAGACCGTGGCCTATCTGCCGCTCTCCTTCATGCACGCGGGGCTTCCGCCCATGCAGATCCCGGCGCGCTGGGAACAGCCGGTCCACCCGGAGCCGGTCATTCCCGAAGCTTCCGATTACACCGGGGATCTGCTGGGTCTGCTCTCGTCCCTGAACATCTGCTCCAAGGAGAGCGTGGTGCGCCGCTACGACCACGAGGTGCAGGGCGGCAGCGTGGTGAAGCCGTTCACCGGCGTCTCCAACGACGGCCCCTCCGACGCGGCGGTGGTCCGCCCGATACTCGAATCCTTCGAGGCTGTCGTGGTCGGTCACGGCATATCCCCGCGCTACAGCGACATCGACGCCTACCACATGGCGGCCAACGCCATCGACGAGGGG
>DATCHY010000126.1:0-4184 GCA_036508065.1 Geomonas sp.
TGGCGGGGTTGACGGGGCTCGAACCCGCGACTTCTAGCGTGACAGGCTAGCACTCTAACCAACTGAGCTACAACCCCAAACTTGAAACTGTTCTGCGTTCTACAGACTGACACTCGTTCTACGTTCTACGTTGATAACCCAAAAGCTTAAAACGTTGAACATAGAACTTCAAAACTTAAACTGCACCGGTGCACTATTCATATGGTGGGCCAAACAGGGATCGAACCTGTGACATCCAGCTTGTAAGGCTGGCGCTCTCCCAGCTGAGCTATTGGCCCATTATAAATTGGCGGGGTTGACGGGGCTCGAACCCGCGACTTCTAGCGTGACAGGCTAGCACTCTAACCAACTGAGCTACAACCCCGCATGTGCAACCGGCTTTTTGCAGCTGACTTCTTACTCGTTAACCAGAGCCTTCAGCGTGTTACCTGCCTTGAACTTCGGGGCAACCGAGGCGGGGATCTCTATCTTCTTCCCGGTCTGGGGGTTCTGGCCGGTGCGTGCGCCCCTTTCTGCAACACTGAAGGTACCGAATCCAACCAGGGTAAGTTTGTCGCCCCCGGCCAGGCAGTCTGTCAGCGCATCCAGAATCCCTTTCAGGGACTTCTCAGCATCAACCTTCGTTAATTGGGCCTCTTCGGCCATGGCGCTTACCAGTTCTGCTTTGTTCATCCGCTGCCTCCTGATCTGCTCACAAAGTGAAGTAACCTTATACCAGAACATTTCTGGAACTGTCAATCCTTTTCTAGTGTGCCGCCACATTATTCTCAGCTGCCGGCAGCGGGGCCTCCCCGAAGAGTGCTCCCGGGAGCTCCACGGCGCCCAGCAGGGCGAAACCGAGCACCTCGTCCATGTGTGAGACGGCATGCACGGTGAGCCCCGCCGTGATCTCCCTCGGGACCTCGGCAAGGTCCTTCTCGTTCTCCTTCGGGATCAGGACGGTGCGGATCCCGCCCCGCCCGGCAGCCAGGAGCTTCTCCTTCAGGCCGCCGATCGGGAGCACCGTGCCGCGCAGGGTGATCTCGCCGGTCATGGCTATGTCGCGGCGTACCGGCCTCCTGGTGAGCGCAGAGGTGAGGGCGCAGGCCATGGTGATACCGGCGGAGGGGCCGTCCTTGGGAATGGCCCCCTCGGGGACGTGGATGTGGATGTCGAGATGCTGGTAGAAGTCCTTGGCGAAGCCGAGCAGCTCGCCGCGGCTCCTCACGTAGGTCATGGCGGCCTGGGCCGACTCCTGCATCACCTCGCCCAGCTTGCCGGTGACGGTCAGCTTCCCCTTCCCCGGCAGGGTCACTACCTCGATGTTCAGGAGCTCGCCTCCCACCTCGGTCCAGGCGAGCCCGGTGACCAGGCCGATGGCATCCTCGCCTGGGGCCTCCCCGTACTTGAAGCGCGGCGCGCCCAGGTAGCCGGCCACGGCCTTCGGCTGAACCTGCTTCTTCGGCTTGCCGCCCTGCGCCAGGGAAAAGGCGATCTTGCGGCAGACCGCGCCGATCTCCCGCTCCAGGGCGCGCACCCCGGCTTCCCGGGTGTAGCGGCGGATGATCTCCAGGAGGGCCGGGTCCGAGAAGCTCCCCCCCTTATCCGCCACGCCGTTCGCCTTGGCCTGCTTGGGGACCAGGTACTCCCGGGCGATGGCGAGCTTCTCAAGCTCCGTGTAACCCTCCAGCCGGACGATCTCCATCCGGTCCAGAAGCGGCCGGGGAATGGAGTGGCTGGAATTGGCCGTGGTGATGAACATGACCTTGGAAAGGTCGTAGTCCAGGTCGAGGAAATGGTCGTTGAAGGAGCTGTTCTGCTCCGGGTCGAGAACCTCCAGGAGCGCCGACGCCGGGTCGCCACGGAAGTCGGCGGTCATCTTGTCGATCTCGTCCAGGAGGAAGACCGGGTTCGATGAGCCGCACTTCTTCAGGGACTGGATGATCCGCCCCGGCATGGCGCCGACATAGGTGCGCCGGTGCCCCCGGATCTCGGCCTCGTCCCGCACCCCTCCCAGCGACATCTTCACGAAGTCGCGCCCGGTCGCCTTGGCCACGGAACGGGCCAGCGAGGTCTTGCCGACCCCGGGGGGACCGACCAGACAGAGGATCGGCCCCTTGAGCCCCGGGACCAGCGCGTTCACGCAGAGGTACTCCAGGATGCGAAGTTTCACCTTTTCCAGGCCGTAGTGGTCGGCGTCCAGTCGCGCCCTTGCCGCAGCCAGATCGCCGCTTTCCTCGGCGAAGACGCCCCAGGGAAGCGACAGGAGCCAGTCCACGTAGTTCCTGAGCACGGACGCCTCGGCGGACATGGGCGACATCTGCTTCAGCTTCTTGATCTCTGCGAGCGCCTTTGCCCTGGCCTCGGCCGGAAGCGGCAGCTTGGCGGCCTTCGCCTCCAGACCCCGCAGCTCCTGCTTGAACTCGTCCTTCCCCCCGAGCTCCTTCTGGATCGCCCTGATCTGCTCGTTAAGGTAGTAATCCTTCTGGGTCTTCTCCATCTGCTTCTTGACCCGGGCGTGGATCTTCTTCTCGATCTGCAGGATCTCGATCTCGGCGCCCATCAGGGCAAGGAGCCGCTCCAGGCGCTTGGCGGGCGAGGCCTGCGCGAGGAGCTCCTGCTTCTCGGCGACCTTCAAGTTCAGGTGCGGCGCGATGGTGTCGGCAAGCCTTGACGGGTCGGCGATTCCCGTCACGCTCGAGAGCACCTCGGACGGCACCGAACTGGTGAGCCCCACGTATTTCTCGAAGCTGGCGATCACCCCGCGCTTGAGCGCCTCGATCTCGCTCCCCTTGACGCTCCGCTCGGCGAGTTCCTCCACCTCGACCTCGAAGAAGGCGCTCTCCCCCGAGAAGGCGACGATGCTGCCGCGCCGCTTCCCCTCTACCAGCACCTTCACTGTGCCGTCGGGGAGCTTCAGGAGCTGGATGATCTGGCAGATGGTGCCGACCGGATAGATGTCGTCCGGCCCCGGCTCCTCGGTCTTGGCGTTTTTCTGGGTGGCGAGCAGGATCCGCTTGTCGTTATCCGCCATGGCCGCTTCCAGGGCAAGCACCGACTTCTCCCGGCCCACGAAGAGCGGTATCACCATGTGCGGAAAGATCACGATGTCCCGTAATGGAAAGAGAGGGAATCTTTCCGGATTCCCCCTCTTTTTGCGTCTGCTGCTTGGTTCTGTCGTCATGATGTCCTGTTCTGTCAGGCGGATTCCGCCACGTTCTCGTAGACCACGATCGGTTTTTCCTTGCTGTAGATCACCTCTTCGGAGATGACGACCTCCTTCACCATGGCCTGGGAAGGGATCTCGTACATGATGTCCAGCATTGCGTTCTCGAGGATGGAGCGCAGGCCGCGCGCGCCGGTCTTCCGCTTCAGCGCCTCCTTGGCGATGGCAACGAGCGAGCCGTCGGTGAATTTCAGCTTGACGTGCTCCATCTCGAACAGCTTCTGGTACTGCTTGATCAGGGCGTTCTTCGGCTCCTTGAGGATCTGCACCATCGCCTCCTCGTCGAGCTCGGCGAGCGAGGCGAGCATCGGGAGACGCCCGACGAACTCGGGGATGAAGCCGAACTTCAGAAGGTCCTCGGGGGTGACTCCGGCCAGAAGCTCGCCGGATTTCTTCTCCACCTTCCTCTTCACGTCGGCCCCGAAACCGAGGGTCTTGATGCCGATCCTCTGCTGGATGATGTTGTCCAGCCCCGGGAAGGCGCCGCCGCAGATGAACAGGATATTGGTGGTGTCGACCTTCAGGAACTCCTGCTGCGGGTGCTTGCGGCCCCCCTTGGGCGGGACGCTCGCCACGGTCCCCTCGATGATCTTCAGAAGGGCCTGCTGCACCCCCTCGCCGGATACGTCCCGGGTGATGGAGGGGGAGTCGGACTTGCGTGCGATCTTGTCGATCTCGTCGATGTAGATGATCCCCTTCTGGGCCTTCTCCACGTCGTAGTCCGCCGCCTGCAGGAGCGTCAGGATGATGTTCTCCACGTCCTCGCCGACATAGCCCGCTTCGGTCAGGTTGGTGGCGTCCGCCATGGCGAAGGGGACCTTCAGGATCCGGGCCAGCGTCTGGGCGAGCAGCGTCTTGCCGCTTCCGGTGGGGCCTAAGAGCAGGATGTTGCTCTTCTGCATCTCCACCTCGCCGGGCTTGGACATCGCTTCCACCCGCTTGTAGTGGTTGTAGACGGCGACGGCGAGCACCTTCTTCG
>DATCHY010000127.1:0-5220 GCA_036508065.1 Geomonas sp.
GAAGATCCGGTTGATCCTCTCGTCACGGTAGTACCCCTCCGCCGGATAATCCTGGATGAAGCCGTAGCCGCCGTGGATCTGCACCACCTCGTCCGCCACGTCCGCCAGGACCTCGCTGCAGAACACCTTGGCGATGGCGCACTCGATGGCGTATTCCTCGATGCCGCGCTGGTAGGCTTCGTAGTAGTTCGGGGTTTCCTTCGGGATGGTGGCGAGCCGGTCGTCGATGAGCCCGGCCAGGCGATAGATCAGGGACTCGGCGGCGAAGATCTCGGCCGTCATGTCGGCGATCTTCTCCTTGATGGCGCCAAAGGAGGCGATCGGTTGGGAAAACTGCTTGCGCATGTTGGCGTACTTGATCCCCTCCTCCAGCGCGCGCTTGGCTGCCCCGGTCACCGCGGCGCCGAGCTTGAAGCGCCCGACGTTCAGTACGTTGAAGGCGATCTTGTGCCCCTTGCCGATCTCGCCCAGCAGGTTTTGGACCGGTACCCGGGCGTTGTCCAGGATGATCTGGGTGGTCGAGGACCCCTTGATGCCGAGCTTCTTCTCCTCGGGTCCGACGCTGAGCCCCTCGGTGGTGCGCTCCACGAGGAACGCGGTGAACTGTTCCTTGTCGATCTTGGCGAAGATCGTGTAGAGATCGGCGATGCTGCCGTTGGTGGTGAACTGTTTGGTGCCGTTTAGCAGGTAAAAGTTGCCGTCCTCGGACAGGGTGGCGGAGGCCTTGGCGCCGAGCGCGTTGCTCCCCGAATCGGGCTCGGTCAGGCAGTAGGCGGCAATCCATGCGCCGCTGATGAGTTTGCCGAGGTACTTCTCCTTCTGCTCGCGGGTCCCGTAGTAGACAAGCGGCAGCGTCCCGATGCCGGTATGGGCCGAGTATGCCACGGAGAAGGAGCCCGAGGTGGAAATCTTCTCGGCCGCCAGCATGCTGGTAGCCTTGTCCAGTTCGAGGCCGCCGTATTCCTCTGGTGCATCGATCATAAGCAGGCCGAGGTCGCCGCACTTTTTCATCAGGTGCACGACATGTTCGAAGTGCTGGTGCTCGATCTCCTCGCGCAGCGGCAGCACCTCGTTCACCACGAACTGTTCGACCGTCCGGCCCATCTGTCGTTGTTCATCGCTGAAATCCTCGGGTGTGAATATGTCATCCTTGGAAGTCTCGGTTACCAGGTATTCCGCGCCTTTGAAAATCCTTGCTGCCATAACGCACCTCTATCGTTGAGTAGTCCAACTGGACCTGAGGGGACAAAAAGCATATCCTGTTGGTGGGCGTGGCCCACCCTACCTACTTTTGGCGCTAATTCATTGTCAATTGTCAATTGCTTCAAAGATGGCGGCGGCACCCATGCCGCCGCCGACGCACATGGTGACGCAGCCGTAGCGCACCTCGGATCTCTGCATCTCATGCAGGAGCGTTGCGGTCAGTTTGGCGCCGGTGCAGCCGAGCGGGTGCCCGAGCGCGATGGCGCCGCCGTTCACGTTGACGCGGCCCGGGTCGATGCCAAGCTCCCTGATGCAGGCAAGCGACTGGGCGGCAAATGCCTCGTTCAGCTCGAATAGCCCGATGTCCTGGAGTGTGAGGCCGGCAAGCTTAAGCGCTGCCGGGATCGCCTCGACAGGTCCGATCCCCATGATCTCCGGCGGCACCCCCTTCACCGCGAAGCCCAGGAAGCGGGCCAGCGGCTTCATGCCGGTTCTCTTCAGAGACTCCTCGGAAACGACCAGCACCGCGGCGGCGCCGTCGGTCATCTGGGACGAATTGCCGGCGGTGACAGTGCCGTTTGCCCTAAATGCGGGCTTTAGCCTGGCTAGCGCGGCGGCCGTTGTGTCGCTGCGCACTCCGTCGTCGGTGGTAACCAGCTCCTTGGAGCAGTTCATCTTGCCGTTCACGAGCAGGCAGTTCTCGGTTTCGACCGGGATGATTTCCTGGGCGAACTTCCCGTCCCTGATCGCCGCAGCGGCCTTCTGGTGGCTTGCCGCCGCGAAGGCGTCCTGGTCCTCGCGCGAGATGCCGTATTTGTCCGCCACAAGCTCCGCGGTGATCCCCATGGAGGCGAACGATTCCGGCCAGGATGCGACCAGCCCAGGGTTGGCGCTGAACTTGTTGCCACCCATCGGGATCATGGTCATGCTCTCGGCGCCGCCGGCGATGATGCAGTCGGCAAAGCCCGCCATGATGCGCTCGGCGGCCGAAGCGATTGTCTGCAGTCCGGACGAGCAGAAGCGGTTCACGGTCTGGGCGGGAACCTGGTAGGGGATGCCAGCCTTGAGGGCCGCGACCCGTGCCATGTTCATCCCCTGTTCCCCCTCCGGGAAGGCGCAGCCGATGATGACGTCGTCGAGCCCGCTCGGGTCCACGCCGGTTCGCTCCAGCAGCCCCTTGATGGCCGCAGCGGCCAGATCGTCGGGGCGCACGTCCCTCAATTTCCCTTTTTTAGCCTTCGTTCCAGGCGTGCGGAAGGCCGCCAGAATATATGCGTTTCTCATAAATGCTCCGGTGGAATGCAATTGACAATTGACAATGGACAATGGAAAATTAAATACCTTGCTAAATACTTTTTATGTCACGACCCGACGAGTCTACCTGTAACAAGAAGTCACCTAGCTATCTATATACAGTCATTGGATGCCCAGCGGTCTTCCTCTTGCTGACACACTGGCAGATAGTCGCAAGCAAATAATTGTCAATTGTCTAATCGGCTTCCCTTTTTCAGCATGTGCTGGATCCGCTCGGCTGTTTTTTTCTGGCCGCAGAACCTGACGAATGCCTCACGCTCCAGATCGAGCAGGTACTCCTCGCTGATCAGCGTCCCTGCCGGCACGTCCCCGCCGGTGATGACGTCCGCGATTCCTGATGCCAGATACCGGTCATATGCGGAAATGAAGCCGCCCTGTTCCAGGTTCCAGAGCTGGGCCTTGATGCTGGCGGCAACGCTGCGCCCTGGAGCCTTGAGACCTGTGAGGGGCCGCCCCGGGCGGTAGTTCGCGGCCAGGGCAAGCGCCTTTTGTTTCGCGTCGCTTATCCGCTTCTCGATATCCACCGTGATGGCGTCACCTTGGCGCATGAGACCCATCCCGTACAGCTCGGCCGCGGACGTGCTTATTTTTGCCATGACGATGGTCTGGTAGTTCTTGACGATGAAGGGCGTCACGTCGGCGCCGTTCTCCTCGGCAAGCACGATGGCGCGGATCGCCATCTCCTTGGTGCCTCCTCCGGCCGGCAGGAGGCCGACGCCGATCTCGACCAGACCCATGTAGGTTTCCGCATGCGGGTTGATGGCGTCGGAGTGCAGGCAGATCTCGCAACCGCCGCCCATGACCATGTTGTGCGGTGCCGCGACGACCGGTATCTTGGAGTACTTGATCGCCATCATAGCCCTCTGGAAGGACTTGACCGACAGGGCGATCTCGTCGTAGGCTCCCTCGGCGATTGCCATGGCGACCAGCATCAGGTTGGCGCCCGCCGAGAACATGGCGCCATCGTTGGCGATGACCAGACCTACGCCGTCCTGTTCGGCGCGGCGGATCGCCTTGTGAACCATGGCGAGGGTTTCGGCGCCTATGGTGTTCATCTTCGAGTGGAACTCCAGGCAGAAGACGCCGTCACCCAGATCGATCACCGAGGCCGCGCTGTTGTGCTCGGCAAGTGCGCCTCCGCTCTTCAAAAGGGGAAGCGAGATGCTCGTTGCAGGCCGTGCGATCTCCCGGAACTCGCGGTCCGGAATGCTGTAGAAGTAGCTCCTCCCCGCCTCGCTCTTGTAGAAGCGCTCCACTTCCCTCAGAAAACCCGGAACGGCGACGCCGTCCTGCTCCGCGCGTGCCACGAAACTGGCGACACCGAGCGCGTCGAGGATCTCGAATGGGCCGAGCTCCCAGTTGTAGCCCCATTTCATGGCGTTATCGATGTTCACCACATCGTCGGCGATCTCGGGGATCCTCTTGGCCGTGTAGATCAGGGTGTCGCGCAGGGACTTCCAGGCGAACTGCGCGGCGTTGTCGGTCCCCTCCAGAAGCGTCTTCACGCGCAGCCCCGGGTCGTCGATCTGCTTTGCGGCGAGCACCGAGGCGAACTTCGGGGAGACGGTCGGCCGGTAGCTTTCGCTTTGGTAGTCGTAGAAGAATTTGACGCTCTCCCCCGCCACCTTTTCCCTCTTGTAGAAACCGTGCTTCGCCTTGTTACCGGTGAGTCCCGCGGCGACCATCTTCTGCGTGCTCTCGGGCACCCTGAAGACCTCACGCTCGTCGTCATCGACCAGAAGCTCGAAGCTGTTGGCGAGAACGCGTGCCACCGTGTCGATGCCGACCAGGTCCCACAGGGCGAAGGTCGCGGTCTTTGGGCGAGCCATGGCGGGGCCGGTGATCGCATCGACCTCCTCCACGGTGAGCCCCATCTCGACCATCTGCCTGCCGGTGACGGCGCCGGCATAGGTGCCGATCCGGTTGGCGATGAAGTTCGGGGTGTCCTTGGCGTAGACGATCCCCTTGCCGAGCCGTGTGCCGAGGAACCTGGCCATGAAGGCGACCAGTTCGGGATCGGTTTCGCTGCAGCTCACCAGTTCCACCAGCCGCATGTAGCGGGGCGGGTTGAAGAAATGGGTCACCAGGAAGTTGCGCCTGACCGGCTCGGGGAGCGCCTGCGCCATGGCGTTCACCGAAAGGCCGCTCGTGTTGGTGGAAAGAATCGCTCCCTGCTTCAGGTTCGGCACCACCTTCTCGGCGAACAGGCGTTTTTTGATCTCCAGGTTCTCGAGAACGACCTCGATGACCCAGTCGCACTCCTTGATCCGCGCCATGTCGTCCTCGAAGTTTCCCACCTCGATGCAGGCGGCGTAGGACGGCAGGTACAGGGGGGAAGGCTTCATCCCGACCAGCCGGTCGAGGGCCTGCGAGGCGATTCTGTTGCGCACCGCGCGGTCGCCAAGGCCGAGCCCGGCGCCCCTTTCGGCGTCATTGGGCTCGCTGGGCACGATATCGAGCAGCAGCACCTCGATGCCGGCATTGGCGAGATGCCCGGCGATGACCGCTCCCATGACGCCGGCCCCTAATACTGCCACCCTGTCGATCCGCTTCATCGCATCCCCCGGTGTTCTGGCAAATGCCAAAAGACATTGTCACTTTGCCAAAAGACATTGTCACCAAAAAACATTTTACTCGACAGCAGAGGTGCTACATTAGATTTCACCTCTCGCGAAAATAATACCCCTTTTTGTCCGACAACGC
>DATCHY010000128.1:0-2127 GCA_036508065.1 Geomonas sp.
GGACCCCGCGTTCCAGGAATCGACCGTGGCGACCTACGAGAGGCTGTCGCGCCAGGGGTGTCAGACCGGCGGGACCCTGGTGGTCTGGCCCGAGAGCGCGCTCCCCTTCTTTTTCCAGGGTGAGCCGGCCTATGCGGCGCGGGTGAGGTCGCTGGCCGTCGAGTTGAAGAGCTGTCTGGTGACCGGAAGCCCCGCCTTCGAGAAGGACGGGGGGGCAATGCGCTACCTGAACAGCGCCTTCCTGATCTCCCCGACCGGTGCGGTGCTCGGCAGAAGCGACAAGCTGCACCTGGTTCCCTTTGGCGAATATGTGCCGCTTGCGGCGCTCTTTCCCTTCGTGAACAAGCTGGTGGCGGGGATCGGCGATTTCGAGCCGGGGCGGAGCGCCGTGCCCCTGGAGACCACCGGAGGCAAGATCGGGGTGCTGGTCTGCTTCGAGGGGATTTTCCCGGAGATCGCGCGTGCCTATGTTCAGGCGGGCGCCGGGATACTGGTGAACATCACCAACGACGCCTGGTTCGGCAAGTCCTCCGCCCCCTACCAGCACCTCTCCATGACCGTGTTTCGGGCCGTGGAGAACAGGGTGCCGCTGGTGCGTGCCGCCAATACCGGGATCTCGTCCGTGATCGACAGCAAGGGGCATATCCGAGGCATGACCCAAATCTTCCAGGAGGCGACCCTCGGCGCGCAGGTCAGAAGAGGCAAGGGGGGGAGCTTTTACAGCCGCCACGGTGACCTCTTCGCGCTGGTCTGCCTGGGAGCCTGCGGGTTGATCGCGCTTTGCTGTTTCAGGAAGCGGGAAGAGTGAAAGGCCGCTCGGTGGATAAGGTAATTGCAAACGCTGCGCAGCAGCGCACGGCCCCAGACCGTTCGATCAAAGAAAAAAGGACTTGTTGGAGAAAAGAATAAAAAGTTATACTCACCGTTTCGCTAAAGAGGAATCTGATTGCTGCAGCAATTTGCCATTGATTGCTACAACCCCTTGCCACCCTTGCAAGGGGAGGTAGCTTCTGGCGTAAGATTGGCGCTAATCAGGTCTCGGGATTTTAGCCGTTTAATAGAATGGTCAAAGGAGTTTTAAAATGTTCAGAGAAGAAGTAGCCAAGATAGAAGGGCTCGCAGAGCGGATCAACAAGCTTCGGGGGTCTCTTTGACGTAGATGACAAGAAGGAGCGCATGCAGGAGCTGGAGGAGCTGACCTCCCGGCCTGATTTCTGGGGCGACGCGGAAAATGCCCAGAAGGTGCTGAAGGCCCGCATGGTGATGGAGAAGGATGTTGCCGCCTGGGAAAGCCTGGACCGCCAGGCCCGGGATATCCGCGAGCTGATCGAGCTTGGCGCAGAAGAGGCTGACTCGGAGACGCTTGCCGAGGTGGCTGTCATGAATGCGGAACTGGAGACCGGGGTGAGCGCCGCTGAATTTCGCAGGATGCTCTCCGGCGAGCACGACGCCTCCGGCTCATTCGTCTCGATCAATGCCGGCGCCGGCGGCACCGAATCCCAGGACTGGGCTGAGATGCTGCTCCGGATGTACCTGCGCTACTGCGAGAAGAAGGGGTGGAAGACCGAGATCACGGACTACCAGGCGGGCGAGGAGGCGGGGGTGAAGGGAGTGACCTTCGCGGTCTCCGGCGAGTTCGCCTATGGTTATCTCAAGGCCGAGGCTGGCATCCACCGGCTGGTGCGCATCTCACCCTTCGACAGCAACGCCAGGCGCCACACCTCCTTCGCCTCGGTCTTCGTCTTCCCGATCATCGAGGAGGATGACATCGACGTGAAGATCGTGGAGAGCGAACTGAGGATAGATACCTTCCGCTCCAGCGGCGCGGGCGGGCAGCACGTCAATACCACCGACTCCGCCATCAGGATCACCCATCTGCCGACCGGGATCGTGGTCGCCTGCCAGAACGAGCGCAGCCAGCACATGAACAAGGCGACAGCCATGAAGGTGCTGCGCTCCAAGCTCTACGAGCGCGAATTGCGGGAGCGCGAGGCGAAGGCGTCCGATATTGCCGGCGAGAAGAAGGAGATCGGCTGGGGGAGCCAGATTCGCTCCTATGTGCTGCACCCCTACAAGATGGTGAAGGACCTGCGCACCGGTGTCGAGAGCGGCAACCCGGACGCTGTT
>DATCHY010000129.1:0-3511 GCA_036508065.1 Geomonas sp.
TGAACCCGGAGTCCCGGCGTGATGTGGGGATCCACCCCGCCGATGGCGGAAAAGTAGATGAAGCCGTTGTCGTCCAGATAGCGCACCTGGAGGCCGATCTCGTCCGAGTGTCCGACCAGCATCACCCGCGGCCGGTTCTCCCCGGCCCCCTGGATCATACCGAAGACGTTCCCCATCACGTCCGTTGCCACCTGGGAGAAGGGAGTGATATATGAGCGGAAGATCCGCTGGGCGGGCTGTTCGTACCCCGAGGGGCTGGGCGCCGCAACTAACTGCTGCAGGAATTCAAAAGATGCTTCGCGCATAGGACACTCCTGTAGGAATCAAAGCGTAATATATTATGATTGCCGTTTTTTGTAGGTTGGCGGTGAACAGCTCCATCGTGAACCCCAACATTGCTATGTTGGGGTTCACGATGGAGCTGTTCACCCCAACCTACCGTCGGCAAAAGACGAAGTTTTAAGCTGGACTGGATTCTAGTCTTCCCGCCTTCACATCGGGTACTTCCCCATGGTGGAGGGGTCGAGCTGGTCGAGAAAATCGACGAACCGGCGGGCGTTGTTCTCTTTGGCAAATCCCTCTGCACTCATGTCCAGCGTGGAGACCTGCGTCAGGAGCTCGCTGTTCACCATGACCGGCAAACGGTACTTCAGGGAAAGAAGCATTGCCTCACTGACATGGAGTTCCAGCCTCACCTCCTCGCCATCTGCCGCAGCGAGGCGCACCGAGGCGGTAAAGAGCCCTTCCTGCACGCTCTCGATGAGAATCATGGTAATGCTCATGCCAAGCCTCTCGATGAGTGAGGTGAAGAGATCCTTGCGGCCGCTTCTTATCGAGACCTCGCGGCCGACGAACTCAGCGGCAAACGACACGGACTCGGACGTGCTGATCCAGACCGGAACCGCGTGTTTTTCTTCGGCATCCTTCAGTATGATGACCGGCATCTGGGCGATGGCGTCCAATGCAAAACCGTACACCTTCATCTCTAGATACATAAAAGGCCACCCCTCCCAAAATCACACATGCAGGATCTCCCCCTTGAGGATGGTCTGCAACCCCTCGACAATCCTCACGTCCAGCACCCGGCCGGCCAAGGAAGGGTCTCCATCCATGAGCGTCCCGCGATTGCCGCCGGTCCTGCCGAAGAGGCAATCGCCCGAGCTGCTCAGCCCCTCGACCAGCACCCGCTGCACGGCCCCCACGAAACCCTCGTTCCTCGCCAGCGTCGTTTTTTTCTGCGCGGCCTGCAGCCTTTCCAGGCGCCCCAGCTTCTCGGCGTAACCGGTGACGTCAGCCAGCTCGGCGGCCCCGGTCCCCGGACGCGCGGAGTAGATGAAGGAGAAGAGGTCGGCGTAGCCCACTTCCCCCATCAGGTCGAGTGTCCTCTGGAAAGCCTCCTCGTCCTCGCCGGGAAAGCCGACTATCATGTCGCCGGTAAACTGAATCCCCGGACAGGCAGCCTTGAGGTCCGCCACCTTGGCGAGATATCCGGCGCGGGTGTAGCCGCGGTTCATCAGCTTGAGCACCGCGTCGCTTCCGGACTGGGCGGGGAGATGAATGTGGGGGGCGAGCTTCGGTATCTCCGCAAAGCAGGCGATCAGCCGCGGTGAGATGTCCTTGGGATGCGAGGTCGTGAAGCGGATCCGCTCGATGCCGTCGATGGCCGCGACCAGCCGTAGCAGTGCCGGAAAATCGGGCTCGCCCGGGTTCTTGGAGGCGTACGAGTTAACGTTCTGGCCCAGGAGCGTCACCTCGGTGACGCCTGCCGCCGCCAGCGCCGCGACCTCTTCGACCACCTTGGCGGCACTCCTGCTGATCTCGCGGCCGCGCACGTGCGGCACGATGCAGTAGGAGCAGAAGTTGTCACACCCCTGCATGACCGTGACGAAGCGGCTCACGCCCCCCTCGCCCTCCGCAGGCGGGAACAGGTCGAACCTGGCCTCGTCGTCGAGAAAGGCTGTCTCGCTGCTCCGCTTGCCCTCCTCCGCGCCGCTCACCATCTCCTGCAGCAGGTGCAGGTTGTGGGTGCCGAACACCAGGTTCACGAAGGGCGCCTTTTTCAGGAGCCTTTCGCCCTCCTGCTGGGCCACGCACCCGCCCACGCCGATGATGAGTCCCGGCTTTCCCGCCTTCATCGCCTTGAACTTCCCGAGGTGGCCGTAGACCCGCTGCTCCGCCTTCGCCCTGATGCTGCAGGTGTTCAGCAGGATCAGGTCCGCCTGTGCGGAGTCAGCCGTCTGGCCGTACCCGATCCCTTTCATGAGGGCAACTATCTTCTCAGAATCGCTCACGTTCATCTGGCAGCCGAAGGTTTCCAGATAGAGCTGTTTTTGCTGTTTCACGTCGTTTCCCTGATGGTTAAATATATGGATATTACGCAACTTGGCATCGTCCCGTCAACATCTAAAACTTTTTTCTGCCTGAACCGGCAAGCCAAGACGCCTGCGGCAAGAGTAAACCCGATTCGCGCCGCTCTTTCCGGACACCGTGAACATATAACACCTGAGCGGCAAATAAAGTCGCCCCCCCGCGGGAACTGATCAGCGCCGATGGAAATAACCGGGGCGCAACCGGATAAAATGCCGCCCCTCCCATTTCTGGATCGGTCGGGGGAAATTCGGTTTAAAGGCCGGACACTATCCGCCATCTCACGGTTCCGGCATACGCAACAATCATTCAAACATGGCAATATCAGCATAATACGGTTAATGGTCCACTTTATGCTTAGGGTTATCAGTCAAATAGTCAGTCGGGAATGGTATGGCATATTGATTGGCCGGGCATTTCCCCGATTTGCCGCTTGAATTTTTAAGATTTGCATGATAATTTCCCCGGTAAAAAAGGTGGGAATCCTCCAGTATTAGATATACCCCCTGCTCACCCGAGCAAAAAAGAGAAAAGGAGAGAACATGAACCAGATGTTGAAAAAGTATTTGTCAGGCGCGCTGCTTCTGGCGCTAGCCGTACCTGCCAGTGCCATGGCGGACGATGAGGCTATGAAGCTGAAGGTCGACGAACTGACGCGGAAGGTCGCAAAGCTTGAGGATAAGACCCTCAGCAAATGGCTCGACATCGGCGGCGACTACCGGTTCAGACTGGACAGCATGAGGGGACAGACCAAGGCGTATACGGACGCCAACGGCACATTCACCAACGCCGCCAACACGCTGCAGGGAAATTTCTTCGCCGATCCCACGGGACCAACTTTAGCGCCGGGTTTGAATGCGGGGATGCTAAGCGGCCTCATGGGCTTTTCCAACCAGATGAAAACGACCACTACCTTTGCCGGCGCACAGGCGTTTCTGCAGCAGCCTGCAACGCAGCAGATGCTGGGAGGATTGCAGAATTTCGCCCAGCAGGTGCCCGCCTACAAGCCTAACAACGACACCCTCTACACCAACCGCCTCGGCATCGACCTGCATGCCAAGGCGACCAAGGATGTGACGGTCAACGTGCGCCTGGTTGCCTACAAGACGTTCGGCTCCCAGGATGATTCCGCCGTCACCAATGG
>DATCHY010000130.1:0-2401 GCA_036508065.1 Geomonas sp.
TCGTGACGGACATCCCCCACGTGCGGCAGCTCCAGGAGCGCTTGCAGCCGCTCGGCCAGGTAGGCGATCTTAGGCTCCAGCTTCTCGAGCAGGCGGTCCGACTCGAAAAGATCGAGGCTGGCGAGGGCGGCGGCGCAGGCGATCGGGTTGCCGGTGAAGGTGTGCCCGTGGAAGAAGGTCTTCAGCTCGCTGTAGGAGCCTAAAAATGCGTCGTAGACCTTGCGCGTGGTGAGGGTCGCGGCAAGCGGCAGGTAGCCCGCCGAGATTCCCTTGGAGAGCGCCAGGATGTCCGGAGTGACGCCGGCCTTGCCGCAGGCGAACATGGCGCCGGTCCGCCCGAAGCCGACGGCGACCTCGTCGGCGATCATCAGGACGTCGAAGCGGTCGCACAGTTCCCGCACCTTGTTGAGGAACCCCGCCGGTTGTACGATCATGCCGCCGGCGCCCTGAACGGCCGGCTCGATGACCAGGCCGGCGAGCTCGTGGCAGTGCAGCTCCATCAGGCGCTCCAGCTCCTTCAGGCAGAGCATGCCGCAGCGCTCGCAGTCCCCTTCCGGCGACAGGGTGCAGCGGTAGCAGTAGGGGGAGGGGGCCTTGATGGTCGGGAATAGCAGCGGAGAGTACACCTCGTGGTAGATGTCGATCCCGCCGACGCTCATGGCGCCGACCGTGTCGCCGTGGTAGGCGTTGTCAAAGCGGATGAACTTGGTTTTTGCCGGGTTGCCGGTCTGGCTCTGGTACTGGAATGCCATCTTCACGCCGATCTCCACAGCCGTCGAGCCGTTGTCGGAAAAGAATACCTTGCAAAGGCCCGGTGGGACGATGTCGACCAGGCGTTTGGCGAGCAGGGCTGCGCGGTCGTTGGTAAGGCCCAGGAGCGTGGAGTGTTCCAGCCGGTCCACCTGTTCCTTGATCGCCTCGTTGATCTCGGCCCGGCAGTGACCGTGCACATTGGTCCAGAGGGCCGCCACGCCGTCCAGGTAGCGGTTGCCGTCCGAGTCGATCAGGTAGGAGCCCTCGCCCCTGGAGATGACGATGTTGTCAGCACCTTCCCATTCGCTCATCTGGGTGAACGGGTGCCAGAGGTAGTCGCTGTCGTACTTCCTGAGTGTTTCGGTGTCAAGCTCTACCACGATTGCTCTCCTTCTGGTGCTGCCGTTGAGTCGTTGAGTCGTTGAGTCGTTGAGTCGTTGTTGGGTGGTTAAGTGAAATCCCAGCGTCTCCGGTTTGGTCCCTGTACTTCGTTGCAACACCCTCATCCGCCCCTTCGGGGCACCTTCTCCCGGAGGGAGAAGGGATATCGCATACCCTCGCCCGAACCGCCCATAAGGCACCGCGAGGCGGAGCTATCGCGTTTCGCGGCAAACTGTGCTAGAAGAAGGGAGAGGGGAATGCATGCATCGCTACAACGCTTTTTCTGAGGAACTGAAGAGGGTATTCGGCTGCCGGGTGCAAAGGCTCTCGGTGGATGCGGGGTTCACCTGCCCGAACCGGGACGGCACTGTCGGGGTGGACGGCTGCATCTTCTGCGGCGGCAAGGGCTCGGGATCCTTCGGGATACTGCATGGCGCAGCGGTTGCCGAACAGCTGGAGCACGCCAAGGAGGTGATGGTCCGCAAGTACAAGGCGGCGCTTTTCATCGCCTATTTCCAGTCCTACTCCAACACCTACGCCCCTGTCGAGCAGTTGAAGAGACTTTACGACGAGGCGCTCGCTGTGCCGGACGTGGTTGGCCTCATCGTCGGAACCAGGCCGGACTGCCTACCCGAGGAGACCCTGGACCTGCTCGCCTCTTATGCCGAGCGCTGCTATTTCTGGCTGGAACTTGGCCTGCAGTCGCCGCTGGACCGCACCCTCGCCGCAATCGGCCGGGGACACGACCTCGCCTCGTTCACCGCTGCCGTAGCCGGTTGCCGGAAGCGGGGCATCAGGGTCTGCGCCCATGTCATACTCGGGCTTCCCGGTGAGACCAGAGAGGAGATGCTTTCCGGTGCCGGGCTTCTGAACGCCGCCGGGGTGGCCGGGGTGAAGATTCACCTGCTGCATGTGATGCGGGGTACCAGGCTCGCCTCCCAGTATCTGGATGGAGCGGTTCGCCTGCTGGATCGCGATGAGTACGTGGGGCTTGTGTGTGATTTCCTGGAGCGGCTCGACCCGGGGATCGTGGTACAACGGCTGACCGGGGACGGCAACCGTAAGGACCTGATCGCGCCGCTTTGGTCCCTGCAGAAATTCGAGGTACTGAACTGCATCGACGGCGAGCTTGAGAGAAGAGGGACCAGGCAGGGATCGGGACTCGGTTTGTCGGCGTGATTGCCGGCTATGGCGTTCCAAGAGTTCAGCCTTCTCTCTCCGTGGCAAGTCCCTCACCCGCCCTTCGGGCACCCTCTCCCGGAGGGCG
>DATCHY010000131.1:0-3617 GCA_036508065.1 Geomonas sp.
CGCACCCTTGGTTCTCCTACTTTGCCGGACTGCCGGCAGGTGAGCATCATGTTCGGTGGGATTCCTTCGGCGTGACAGAAATCATTTTTTCCAGGCGCGACGCTGAACGCTCTCCTCGGTCGCCTGCACCTCATCCAGCACGACCAGATAGGTCTGATAACGCTCGACGGGAAGGTCTCCCGCATCGACCATCCCGGCGACCGCACAACCCGGCTCCTGGCGGTGCCGGCAGTCGTGGAAACGGCAGCCACGCTCCTCCAGCCTCTCGAAACCGGGGAAGTAGGCAGAGATCTCCTGCGAGGAGATGTCCACCAGACCGAAATCACGAAACCCCGGCGTGTCGACCAGTTCCCCGCCGCCGGGTAAGGCGTGCAGCGTGGAGACGGTGGTGGTGTGCCTGCCGAGCGCCTTGTAATCACTGAGCTCACCGACCTTGAGATCGATGTCGGGGCAGAGGGCATTCAAAAGCGAGCTCTTGCCGACGCCGGTCGTGCCGACAAAGGCACCACGGTGCCCCTGCCGCAGGAAGGCCCGCAGCTGGTCAAGACCTTCCCCCTTGGAGGCGCTCAGGACGAAAACCGGGACCACCCCGGCATAGGTCTCCTTGAGTGCCGCGGCCAGCGGCTGAGCCTGGGCCAGGTCGCACTTGTTGACCACCACGAAGGGGTCGAGCCCTGCCGCGCGGGCGGCGACGATGGCCCGATCGATGAACCCCGCGGGGGACATGGGGGCGACTACGATGCCGAGGACATCGAGGTTTGCCGCCACCAGATGGATCCCGCCGCGCGCATCCCTGCGGCGGAGTTCCGTCCTTCTCGGGAGACGCTCCAGCACCTCTGCCTCGACCTGGACGCGGTCGCCGACCACGTGCCCGGAATTGCGCTTCACCCGCACCATACGGCGTTCTCCGCCGTGGAAAAGCACCTCGACCGCCACCCCGTAGTGGGACAGTATCAAACCGCCCCCCCCCGGGCAGCTGCTTTCCCCGTGCCCCGCCGCCATCTTATTGTCTGCCTTGTCTGCCATCTTTATTGTCCCGCTGTCTTGTTGTCTGCTGTCTTCGCAGTCCGTATTTTCAAACGATTTCACCTCAGGGACACGCTTTCTGGATGTGGTACCCTGCGAGAGTACGGCAGGAGCCGAAAGTTGTCAACCAATCGGTGCGGGTCGAGGTTCGGCGGCTGGCCTGGAGGATGGACGGGGCGGTAGCGCTCTTTCGGTATCGGCCAGTTGACAGAGGGGGTCTTATCCACCATAGTTCAGTAAGAGGAGTTCCGGGGCCGTCGGACGCTTCTTGCGAGGCTGGGAGCCGCTGCAGTTGCTCTGCTCAAAGTCTCCCAACCCCTCCAGCCAGCGAGGCGGTTAATTAACAGTTGCCATTGCTTCAGGCAAAACGAGCCGAATCAGGCGCCGACCGCCCGACAACCGGTTCAAAGGTGTCAGCCATGTACAAAGAGACAGTGGATGAGGCAATCGATCTATACGTGACGGAACGGATGGCGAAAGGGAAGCAGATGGCCATCACCCATTTCCTGGCCTGCATCTATATGAAACAGCAGGGGGAAATCGCCGAAACGATGCGCCGGGTGCGCGGCATGACCCGGTACTACATCGACCTGACCAAGGTGACACTGAACCCGTTCAAGGGACCGGAGCTGGCGTGGCTCGCCTCGATGGTGAACATCGCCGTCTATGCGGCGGTCCTCATCTCCCTGGAGGAACAGAGGCCCCTCGGCATCGTCCTTTTATCCGGCGCACTGGTCAACGCCTGCTACCTGATCCGCTGCGCGGCGGCAAAATGGTGCGAACTGCATGTCATGCTGGCGATCTACTGCGAGATTCTCCAGATTGCCGACCATGAGTTGGAGACCCTCGCCTGAAGCGGTCGCAGTTTATGGTAGCGCCAGTGCCAGTTCGGCCAGACTCCCGACGGCGATGTCGGTAAGCTCGGGCCAGCGGAAGGTGCGGGTCGGATCCACATGAATGGTGGCCGCCCCGGCGGCGCGCCCGGTCTGCAGATCGAAGCCGTAATCCCCGACCATGACCAGCGCGGACGGTGCAGTGCCCCAGTTCTCCGCCAGCTTGAAAATCCCGTCCGGATCCGGCTTGGCCAGCGCGTCGTCGCGGCCGAGCACGTCGCGCTCGGCGATGTAGTGAGAAAGCCCGATACGCCCGAGGGTCCGCAGGGCGTTCGCCCGACTGTTGCGGGTCAGCACCCCCATCCGGACGCCTCGCCCAAAGAGCAGTGCCACCAGCCCCAAAGCCCCGTCCGCCGGTTCCGTCCTCCCCGCGAGTTCGTACTCTATCTCGCCAAGCCTTCCCCTCAGGACGAGCGCCTCCGCAGCAGGGAGCGCGTCCAGATGCCCCAGGATGTCCCCGCCTGCCGGAACACCGAGAACCTCCCTGATCTGGGCAAAGTCGTGGATGGCAACGGTAAGGGTACCGTCGAGGTCAAAGACCCAGTGCCCCCTCCCCAGTATGTCGGCCGATCCGAGCGGTTTATCCATAGCACCCTTGTAGCAGATCCCGGTAGAAATGGGAATAGCTTCGCAGCAGGTGGGGCCGGATGCCGCGGGGTTCCTGCCGGTTCCCACCCGACTCCCCCTTCCGGCCGACGCTGTCGCATGTTCAAATTCGACACACCGCCTGTGCAGCGCCTGCACACAGACCGGCCGCGCCCTGGCCAGATCCATCGTGAATTCAGGCGGTTGCCGTTGGCACGATGCACGCACGGATGGAGAAAACCCGGTGACCGTGAGAACCGTTGCGGAAGGCGGGCAAAAAAAAGGCGAGGTAGGCATGATTAGCGCAATTGTAGCAAGTATCCTCATGTGTCTGGCAGTTTCTCTGCGGGTGTCCGCGCTGGTCTGGGCGCGCAAGAGGTGAATGAAGGGTAGCGGGAGGGGCTCTCAAGCCTGGATACCGTCCGGGAGCCCCCCCTGCAATCCCGCGATAAAGGCGCCGATCGCCGCATGCACCTCCTCGGAGCCCGGTCCGGCCAGAATCCCGTGGCGCTGCAACGGAAACTTCAGATACTGCTTGTCGCTGCTGCCGACCATCTCGAAGAGGCGCCGTGACCCTTCGGCATCGACAACCGGATCCCCCTCCGCCTGCAGCACCTGAACAGGCACCGCAATCCGGGCCAGCTTCGGCTCGAGCTCCCTCATGAAACGCTCCAGCTCACGCAACCCGGCGACCGGAAGCCGGGCATAATTGATCTGCGGCCGCTCCGGCACCGTCTCGACAAACTCCTTCTTCGCCTCCTGATAGCTGATGAGATCCATCACCCGGTTCCAGACCGTCACCGCCGGCGCAAAGCGCGACGAAATATCGCGCAGGCGATGCGGGGGGCAGACGGCAAAGACACCCGCCACGTTCCCGACCCTGCTGGCACAGTCGAGGGCCACCCCGGCTCCGAAGGAAAACCCGCCCACAACGACCCGTTGGCAAATTGCGCTCATGAGCGCGTACCCCAGGTCCACCGACTCCACCCAGTCTTTCCCGGAGCGTAGGACGAGATCCTCAGGTGAGGTGCCGTGCCCCTTGAGGCGCACCTGATAGACCCAGAGCCCCTTCCCATTCAGGTAGGCCGCAAGTTCCGCCACCTCACTCGGGGC
>DATCHY010000132.1:0-4420 GCA_036508065.1 Geomonas sp.
TCGGATGTCATCACCCAGTTTTTCTGGGGCGCCAAGGCGATCAAGGAACAGTCCCTGCTGAAGTTCCTGCAGGCCTTCCCCGGCGTTTTCCATGCCGACTGGGACACCTTGAGCGACGGCGGCAGGACCCTGGAGGGGGGGTGGAACGCCATCGGGCTCCTGTTCCATCGCTACCTGATCCAGCACTTCTTCCCCTTCCCGTCCAGCATTGCCTGGCTGGCGGTCCTGGCCATGTGCTGGGGCGCCGCCGGGACGTTCAAATACTGCCGGCTGATCGGCATCGGCCGCTTCGGTGCCTTCACCGCGGGACTGATCTACGTGCTGTGCACGGAAAACGCCTCGCTCATCAACGCGGGGCACATCCAGAAACTCGAGGCGATCTGCTGGTTCCCCTGGGTTTTGCTGTTCCTGGAGAAGGCACTGAAGGGCGGCCGCCTTTTCTATTATGCGCTGACCGCCCTCATGCTCGCCATCCAGTTCTTCCACATGCACTGGCAGATCTCGTTCTATACCTGCCTCGCGGTGGGTGCCTACTGCGTTTTCCACGCCGGCGCCAGGTTCCTGGCGGAAAAAGGCGCCTATGCGCGGCCGTTCGGAAAAGAGCTACTGCTTGTCGCAGTCATGGTCCTCCTTTTTTTCACGACCATCGCCATGTCGTTTGCTCCCCTGTACAGTTGGTCGCGTCAGTCTGAGCGCGGCGATGCGGTATCCGGCAGTGCGACAGCCGGGAGCGGTGCTGCAAACACGGGCGAGGGGATAGGCTATGACGAGGGGATGAGCTGGTCGCTCCCCCCGGAGGAGATCCTGACCTATCTGGTCCCCGGCCTGTTCGGATTTTCCCGCCAGGAGGGTGGGGACGTGCCTGCGCCCGGCCAGACCTATTACTGGGGGAGGATGCGCTTTACCCAGACCGGCGACTATCTCGGCCTGCTCCCCTGGTTCCTGATCCCGTTGCCGTTATTGTTTCGCCGCGACAGATATACCTGGTTCTTCACCTTCCTGATTGGTGCCACCCTGATCATGGCCCTCGGGAAGTACACCTTCGTCTACCGGTTCATGTTCGAGCATCTCCCCGCTTTTTCAAAATTCCGGGTGCCGAAGATGATCCTCTTCCTGTTCGCTTTCGGTGTATCGGTCCTGGCAGGCAGGGGGATCGACATCTTGGCGCAGGGGACCGCTGAGCGGAAAAAGCTCGCAGCGTGGGTCGGGTGGTGTGGAGCACTGGTGGCGCTGACTGGACTGCTCTGGGTAGGGACCAGACTGGCAGGCCAGACTGTTGCCGACCTGATGGGTGAATATATCTCCGCACCCACCCGCTACCAGTCGGGTAACCAGCTTGTTGATGAGCGTTACAGCTTCATGCTTCGGGAGGGGCGCATTGCATTCACGATCGCCTGTCTCTATTTCGCCGCATTTTTTGCCTGGTATAAAAAATGGCTTCCGTCCCGGTTTCTTGTGCCTTTACTGGTCCTCTTCCTGCTGGGTGATCTCTGGCGCGTGAATGACAGATATTTCGTCCTTACCGCTCCGCCACAGGCGAATAAGAGCAAGGCGAAGAGCGATGTGGTGACCTTCCTGGAAGGCAGGATCGACCATTACCGGATGCAGCCGATGGGCGATGAGAATGCCCACTACTACGCCGACTACGGCTTTGCCAACATCTCTGCCTACGTCACCATCAGCGAAAGGCGTTACAAGGAGTTCCTGGAAGGCCTGACTCTTACCAGCGCGATGCCGGACCTCATGAACCTGAAATATCTGGTAATGCCCTCGGCCGACTACCAATCCCAGAAGGGGGCGCTGGCCGGCAAGTATGCGCCGGCCTTCACCTCGTCCAGCGGGTCGGTGGTGCTGGAGAACAGCACCGTCCTGCCGAAGGCGTGGCTGGTTCCTTCCGTGGCGCTGGTGACCGAACCGCAGCAGCGGGTTGGCATCATGAGCGGAGATCCCAACTTCAAGCCCGCCCTGGTTGCCCTCGTCGAGAGTCCGCCGCCGCTGCAACTGGCCCCGTACCCTGGCCCGGCGACCAGCGCGGGGATTGCCCGTCTGGATAGCTATGAGACCAACCGGATCAAGGTTACCGCCACGGCGACCGCCAATGCCCTGCTGGTTCTCGGGGAGAAGTACTACAAAGGGTGGTCCGCGAAAGTGGACGGCAAGCGCGCGGAGATAGTCCCCGTCGATCATATCCTGCGCGGTGTTTATCTGACGCCGGGGACCCATACGGTGGAGTTTGTCTTCGATCCGCTCCCGTTCAAGGTCGGCAAGTACCTGAGCCTGGCGTCGTTTGCCTTCCTTGCTTTCATGCTGGGCCGGGAGCTGTGGGTGAGGCGGAGGCTAGGGACTGGGGGACTGGTGGACTGACAGGCCTCGGATGAGTTGTATCTCGAAACCGTGAGATACGCCTTTTCCGGAGGCGCAGGACTCCAAATTTAGCAAAGGCAGGTGCTATTGTGCTTAACGGCAAGAAGATCGTAGTTGTACTCCCCGCTTACAACGCGGCGAAGACCTTGGAAATGACCTACCGGGAAATACCTTTCGAGTTCGTGGACGATGTGGTGCTCGTTGATGATGCGAGCAGGGACGACACGGCGGAAGTGGCCCGTCGCCTCGGGATCAGAACAGTCATCCATCCCGTGAACAGGGGGTACGGCGGGAACCAGAAAACCTGCTACAAAACCGCTCTCGATCTCGGCGCGGATATCGTAGTCATGCTCCATCCCGATTACCAGTACACGCCGCGCCTCATCACGGCAATGAGCTCCATGATCGCCTACGGGGAATTCGACGCGGTGCTCGCCTCGCGGATCCTCGGGGCCGGAGCCCTTAAAGGGGGGATGCCGCTGTACAAGTACCTTGCCAATCGCATGCTAACCCTCGTGGAAAATCTGCTTCTCGGCCACAAGCTTTCGGAATATCACACGGGGTACCGGGCTTTCTCCCGGCAGGTCCTTGAAGGGATCCCCCTTGGATCGAATTCCGACGATTTCGTTTTCGACAACCAGATGCTGGCGCAGATCGTCTGGTTCGGCTACAGCATCGGCGAGGTTTCCTGCCCGACCAAATACTTTGAGGATGCATCGTCCATCAATTTCCGCCGGAGTGTGGTGTACGGGCTGGGGGTGCTCAAGACTGCAGTTCATTTCCGGCTCGCCAGGATGGGAGTCGTGAAGGCGCACATTTTCGGGGGAGGGCTCGAACGATGAACAGTGACGGCTGCAGCTTCACCAGGAAAGATCTCGCGCTCGTGACCCTGCTTGCACTGGCCGGCCTCGGCATACGGCTCTACTTCCTGCAGTTCTACGATGTGATCTCCGCGGACGGCATCAGCTACGTCAGCATCGCGAAAGACTTCATCTCGGGGCGTGGGCTGGCCGCGGCTACGCATTACCCCCCCTTTTATCCCATCCTGCTTGGCCTTGCCAGCACTCTGTGCCACGATTTCGAGACTGCCGGTCTCGCCGTATCCGTCGTCATGGGGAGCCTGCTGGTCGTCCCGGTCTACCTCCTGGGAACCGAGTTCTTTGACAAGAGGGTCGGTGCTGTCGCCGCCGTCTTGTCGGTCACTTGGCCACCGCTTCGCTACTGGTCGACCGCCGTCATGAGCCAGGCTACCTACATAACGCTACTGTTGCTCGGTGTTTATTTTCTCTGGCAGGCCTACAAGAAGGGTGCGCTGCTTCCTTCGGTCCTGGCGGGTGTCTTCTTCGCCTGCGCGCATCTCACGCGATCGGAAGGGGCTCTCGTTTTCCTTACCGAAATCGCAGTTCTGGTCATGTTCACCTTTATCAACCGGCTCCCGCCCAAGAAGCTTCTGTATGTCCTGGCCAGCCTGGTGGTCTTTTTCGTTGTTTTCTCGCCGTATCTCATCATGCTCCATGAGCTGACGGGCAAATGGCAACTGACAGGGAAAAGCAAGGTTGCCATTGCCGATGCCTTGAGTGAGTATCTCGGCAAGCCGGACCTAAAGCACGACCCTTCCTTTAAGGAGCTGGGATATCTTGATCTATTCCGTCAGTACCCGGACTATATCCGCACCAACTACCTGAAGAACCTGAAGACGTGCTGGAACGACATGCTCCCGCTATATGGCTGGATGCTGGCGGCGCTCGGGTTTGTCGCCGGAGGGCTGAACCGGGAGAAACTGTGCCAGCGGGCCTATCTCCTGGCGACCTTTGCCCCGCTGAGCGTCATCGTTCTGTTTTTCTTCATCGGCCCGGAGTACACGCAGGCATACCTGCCGGTGCTCTTCCTCTGCATAGGGCACGGGATGTTCCAGACGGAAAAATGGATGTTCCAGGGGCTTGGGATCGGAAAGGCCGGCTGGGTCGCACTGTACGGTTGGTGCGCTCCTGTTCTTCTGGCACTTTTTTACGGGGGATGGAATGTGGTGAGAGACGTGCCGGCGGACCGCAACCTG
>DATCHY010000133.1:0-3415 GCA_036508065.1 Geomonas sp.
GCTCACCTCATAGCGGACCCGCAGCACCCGTTTCCCCGTGGCGATGAGGGGAGCCAGGTCGATCGGGGTGGCCGCCAGCACCAGGTCGCAGGGGACCCGCGCCACCGTCCTCGCGAGATCCGCCAACTGCCCCTCGCTGTAACCGAGGGCGGGGAGCACGGCACCCAGATGCGGAAAGTCCCGGTACGCGCTTGCCAGGGAGCCGACCGCGAAGGGGCGCGGATCGACCACCAAGGCCCCGAGGGCCTGAGCGCAGGCAAGCCCCGCCCCCCCGCACTGCCCGCCGTGAGTGACGCTGGGACCGTCCTCCACCACCAGTACCCGCTTCCCCTGCACCTCCCCGGAATCCTCTAGCGATATGACGGAATCCGTCATCACGATCCTCGCCCCGCTGTTTCTCAGCCGCACCGCGTCCCTCAGCCCGGCAAGCGTCTGTGCCGAAACCAGGTTGCACTTGTTGATGACCAGGACATCGGCACGCAGCAGGTTCACCTCGCCGGGATAATAGCAGAAACAGTCCTCCGGGCGGGTCGGGTCCAGCACGGTAAGCTCCAGGTCCGGACGGAAGAAGGGGAAGTCGTTGTTCCCGCCGTCCCAGACGACCACATCCCCCTCGGCCTCCGCAGCCTGAAGCACCCTGGCATAGTCCACACCGGCGAAAACCAGCACCCCGGACGCGAGGTGCGGCTCGTACTCCTCCCTCTCCTCAATGGTGCAGCGCTCCCGTGCCAGATCGCCCAGGGTCTCGAAACGCTGCACGGCCTGAGCCTCCAGGTCGCCGTACGGCATCGGGTGGCGTACCACGACCGGCCTGAGCCCCGCCCCGGCTATGATCCTGCAGACCAGTCGGGACAGCCCGCTCTTGCCGCAACCGGTCCGCACCGCGCAGACTGAAAGGACCGGCTTCCGGCTCTGGAGCATGCTGGCATCCGGGCCGATCAGCCTGAAATCAGCGCCCGCCGCCAGCACCGCGGACCCCTTGTGCATGAGGCTCTCAGGTGAGACATCGCTGTAGGCGAAGACGACCTCGTCGACCCGCTCTTTTTTCAGGAGTTCGAGAAGCAGGGACTCGTCGAAGATGGGGATGCCGCCGGGGTAGAGTTTCCCGGCGAGGCTCGCCGGGTAGGTCCTGCCGGCGGTGAAGGGTATCTGGGTCGCGGTGAAGGCCCGGACCTGGTAGGCGGGGTTGTCCCGAAAGCAGACGTTGAAGTTGTGAAAATCCCTGCCGGCGGCTCCCATGATGATCAGACGCTTTGGCTTCATGAGATTTCGGCGAGGGCGACGGTGAAGATGTCGAGCGCCTCCTCCATCTTGCCGTGGGCGCCCTGGTCCCGCGTGAATACGGCCAACCCCCTCTGGACCACCAAGCCGTCTTCGCTCATCGATGCACCTCCCGATCGGGACGCTTCAATGAGAAAAATCATAGCACAGCGCGCTGCCACCGCAACATCGCCCATGGCCCTTTTGTTGCAAGATCTTTTTTCCCTCTCCCCTTGCATTCCAAAACTATTAGACTAGACTAACAAAATTGCATCGGGAACCGTCCACATTTCCGCCATTAGACTGCTTCGAGGGAGGGGCGATGTACAAGGAAAAAAGGAATTTCGCCAGACTGGCCTTGCATGCAAAAGCTAACATACACCAGGAGGATCAGGTCATCGAGGGCGAGGTGGAGAACCTCAGCATGAAGGGGGTTTTCGTGACGACGGTCAGACGGCTGGAGTTAAACGATGCGGTGGCTGTCACCATCTATCACACCCTCACCCCGCAGATCCTCTGCGATCTGAAAGCCAAGGTGGTCAGGGTGACGGATACGGGAATGGGACTTCAGTTTGAAAAGACCCTTCTCGATTGAGAAGGGTCCCTGTTGGAACAATCGGGGCCGGGAATCGATCGTCACCGGGTCTGCCTCAGCAGATGCGTGGCAGTTGCTCTCCGGCCAGCATCTCAACCCCCCTCACGCCGCCCACGGAGGTCTTCAGCTGCACGCGGCCGTCTGAGCCCTCCATCACCTCGCCGATGATGGCGGCGCCCCTTCCTTGCGGGTGCCGCCGCATGATACCCAGGGCCTCCTCGGCCTGCTCGGGAGCGACCAGCGCCAGCAGTTTCCCCTCGTTGGCAACGTAGAGCGGGTCGAGCCCGAGGATGGAACAGACCCCCTTGACACCGGGGTTTATCGGCAGGCTTTCCTCATCGAGCATGATGGTAACGCCGGACTGGATGGCGATCTCCTTTAGCGTTGTTGCCACCCCTCCCCGGGTCGGGTCGCGCAGCACATGCAGCCCACCTCCAAGCGCAAGAAGCTCCCCCACAAGACCGTTCAGCGCAGCGGAATCGCTCCTGATGCCGCTGTCAATCTCCAGCCCTTCCCGTGCCGAGAGTACCGCGATGCCGTGGTCGCCGATGCTGCCGTTCACGATCACCTTGTCGCCGATGCGGCCCGCGGCCCCGTCGATCCGCAGACCATGCGCCACGGCCCCGATGCCGGAGGTATTGATGAAGATCCGGTCCCCCTTCCCCCTGGGCACCACCTTGGTGTCGCCGGTCACGATGGCGATGCCCGCAGCGTCTGCGGCGCTCCGCATGGAGGCGAGGATCCGGGAGAGGTCGGACTTGCTGAAGCCCTCTTCCAGGATGAGGCCGACACTCATGTAGAGCGGGCGGGCGCCCATCATGGCGAGGTCGTTCACCGTCCCGTTCACGGCGAGGTCCCCGATGTTTCCGCCGGGGAAGAAGATGGGATCGACGACGTAGGAGTCGGTGGTAAAGGCAAGCTTGGTGCCGTTGATCTCCAGCAGCGCGGCATCGTTTTGGCCGGCAACCGGCATTTGCGAGAGCTGGGGTATGATCAGGTCGTCCAGAAGCTGATGGGAAAGTTTTCCGCCGCTGCCGTGCCCCAGAAGTATGATGTCGTTATCCAATGCGTTGCTCCTTTAGAAACTGTTCTACGTTCTACGTTCTACGTTCGGGCCATTTGTACTGCATCTGCAGTTAACGTTGAACCTAGAACGTTGAACGTTTTTATCACCTTGCGTACTTGTACGCGGCCGCGCAGGTCCCCTCCGAGGAGACCATGCAGGCACCAACGGGTGACTCCGGCGTGCAACTTGCGCCGAAGAGCGGACAGTCAAAGGGAGACACTTTTCCCTTGAGAATCTCCCCGCACAGACACCCTTTGTGCTCCTTCAGTTCTTCAACGGCAACGGGAATGGCGAGTTCCGCGTCATAGGCGGCGTAAGGCGCGGCGATCTTCAGCCCGCTCCCGGGCAACTCCCCGATGCCGCGCCAGTCCGCGTCGAACGGCGTGAACACCTGGGCAAGTATCGCCTGCGCCTTGGCGTTTCCCTCCCATCTCACCACGCGTGAATACTGGATCTCCACTTTGCTTGCCCCGGAGATTGCCTGGCGGACCAGC
>DATCHY010000134.1:0-3256 GCA_036508065.1 Geomonas sp.
CTATGGCGACGCCATCCCCCTGATCCGAGGCAGCGCCCAGCGCATCGAGCAGGTCGTTGTGAACCTGGTGATGAACGCCTGCCAGGCTTTGCCGGGGCCCGACCGTGCCATCGAGCTGGCAACCTTCGTGGTCCCCGGGGAAAATGCGGTTGTGCTCGAGGTGCGCGACCAGGGGACCGGCATCAGCCCGGAACACATGCCCCACCTAAGCGACCCCTTTTTCACCACCAAGCGGGAGAGCGGCGGCACCGGCCTCGGCCTCTCGGTCTCCCAGGGGATCGTCAAGGAGCACGGCGGCTCGCTCACCTTCAGCTCCGCCCCGGGGGCGGGCACCACCGCGCGCCTGACCCTGCCAATTTCCGGACAGGAGAACCGACCATGACCGCGACCCTCTACCCCTCATTCAGCATCCTGCTGGTGGATGACGAGCCGGACTGGCTCTACGCCATGAGCATCAGCCTGGAGCGCGCCGGCATAACCAACATCCTCACCTGCGGTGACAGCCGGCAGGCCTTGCAGATACTGGCAGACAACACCGTGGGGGTCGTCATCCTCGACCTGACCATGCCCTACCTCTCGGGCGAGGAACTGCTCTGCCGGGTCTCCGAGGAACACCCGGAGGTGACGGTGATTATCGTCAGCGGCCTGAACCAGCTGGAAACGGCGGTCAACTGCATGCGCAGCGGCGCCTTCGACTACTACGTAAAGACCGCCGAGGAGCAGCGCATCATCAAGGGGGTGCTGCGGGCCGTGCGGGAGCAGGAGCTGCAGCGCGAAAACCTGGAGATGGGCCGCCGCATTCTCTATGACCGGCTGGAGCACCCCGAGGCGTTCAGCGCCATCATAACCGGCGACCCGGGGATGCGCTCCATCTTCAAGTACATCGAGGCGGTGGCGGCCAGCTCGCAGCCGATTCTAGTCACGGGAGAAAGCGGCGTCGGCAAGGAGCTGGTGGTGCGCGCTCTCCACAAGCTGAGCGGCCGCAAGGGGGAACTGGTGGCGGTGAACGTGGCAGGGCTCGACGACGCCATGATCGCCGACACGCTGTTCGGGCACCTGAAGGGGGCCTACACCGGTGCCGCGGAGGCCCGCAGCGGCATGGTGGAACAGGCCGGAGAGGGGACCCTCTTTCTGGACGAGATCGGCGACCTGAGCCTGGCTTCCCATGTGAAGCTGCTCCGCCTGCTCCAGGAGTCGGAATATTACCCCATCGGCAGCGACCGCCCCCGCAGGATGCGCGCCCGGGTCGTGGTCGCCACCCACCAGGACCTGACGACCCGCCAGGCGGCCGGACAGTTCCGCAAGGACCTGTTTTACCGGCTCCGGACCCACCACGTCCACATCCCACCATTGCGGTTACGAAAGGGGGACATCCCGCTTTTGCTGGATAATTTCCTGCGGGAAGCGTCCCGCGAGTTCGGCAGGAAGAAGCCGACCCTGCCGAAGGAGCTGGCGGTGCTGCTGGCCACCTACGACTTTCCCGGCAACGTGCGGGAACTGAAGTCCATGGTCTACGATGCGGTCAGCGTTCATCAGGGCGGGGTGCTCTCCATGGAGACCTTTATTCACGCCATCGGCGAGCTTCCCGCCTATGCCCCGCCCGAGCAGGCCGCTGACCCCGCCGGAAACCCCTTCTTCCGTCTGGAACGGCTGCCGGGCTTTGTCGAGGTTATCGACCTGCTGGTTGGCGAGGCGGTGCGGCGGGCCGAGGGAAACCAGACCATCGCCGCCCGGCTGCTGGGTGTGTCCCAGCCGACGCTCAGCAAGCGGCTCAAGCATCTGCGGTCCTGATCCCAAAGGGGTATGCCCTGCGGCATAGTATTCCGCAGGGCATACCCTACCGTAACCTCCCGTAATTGCAGCTTCTCCCCACCCTTCCCTTTCCAGCAGCTTCCCTTGGGCATACCCCCTCATTGCCGCCGAGAACCTCCCGCAACAAAAAAACACTCATAATTACAGTACGTTACACCTGCGCCCATTTGTTGGCATTGTCGATGCTATGTCATAGATGAGAATAAGCATTCCAGACAGGACAAACAAAGGAGAGCAGACCATGGCAAAGACACATCGCATCGAACACGATTTTCTGGGGGAAAGGGAAATTTCCAGCGACTGTTACTACGGGGTACAGACCTTGAGGGCCGTGGAAAACTTCCCCATCACCGGCACCAAGATTTCCAGCGTGCCGGAACTGATCTGGTCCCTGGCACAGATAAAGAAGGCGGCGGCGCTGGCCAACATGGAACTGGGGGTGCTCCCGAACGAGATCGCCCGGGGCATTGTGGCCGCCTGTGACGAGATCATCGCCGGCAAGCTCCATGACCAGTTCCCGGTGGACGTCATCCAGGGCGGGGCAGGCACCTCGACCAACATGAACGCCAACGAGGTAATCGCCAACCGGGCCATAGAGATTCTCGGCCACGAAAAAGGCGAGTACCAGTACTGCCACCCCAATAACCACGTGAACTGCTCGCAGTCGACCAACGACGCCTACCCTTCCGCCTTCCGCATCGCCCTGCATAAGAAGCTCTCCGTACTGATCGAATGCATGCAGTACCTGCAGAAGTCGGTGGCGGCCAAAGGCGTCGAATTTGCCGACGTCCTCAAGATGGGTCGGACCCAGCTCCAGGACGCGGTCCCCATGAGCCTTGGCCAGGAGTTCTCCGCCTATGCCACCACCATCGGTGAGGACATCGAGCGGGTGCGCGAGGCCCAGAAGCTGATCCTCGAGATCAACATGGGGGCGACCGCCATCGGCACCGGGATCAATTCTCCGCCCGAGTACACCCGGGTCGTCACAGAGGCGCTGCGTACCCTGACCGGCATACCGGTGGTCACCTCAGCCAACCTGATCGAGGCGACCTGGGATACCGGCGCCTACGTCCAGATCTCCGCGGTCCTCAAAAGGGTTGCGGTGAAGATCTGCAAAATCTGCAACGACCTGCGCCTGCTCTCCTCCGGGCCGCGCTGCGGCTTCAACGAGATCAATCTGCCGGCGCTGCAGCCCGGCTCGTCCATCATGCCGGGCAAGATCAACCCGGTCATGCCGGAGGTGGTAAACCAGATAGCCTACTACGTGATCGGCGCCGACCTGACCGTGACCCTGGCGGCCGAGAACGGCCAGCTGGAACTGAACGTGATGGAGCCGGTCATCGGCTACAGCCTCTTCAAATCGATCTCCATGCTCTGCAACGGCTTCAAGGTCCTGGCCGATAAATGCATCGACGGCATCACCGCCAACAGGGAACACTGCCGC
>DATCHY010000135.1:0-5386 GCA_036508065.1 Geomonas sp.
AAAAGTATTCTTTTCATGCTTTATTGATTCCTCAACGTCATGTAATGATGGGATGTCCATAAGTTAAGCGCGGCAGCGTCCCGCGCCAAGCTAAGAGCATGCAAATATGGAGCTTGTGAGGGGCTAGCTATAGCACGCAAATAGCTATATGTAAAGAGATCAGAGTATCATAATTTTAACTAATCAATATTTTATCGTTAAGCCACGATTACAATAAGGCATATTAGTGGCACGGAAAGCCGTGAACTTTGAGCCTGAATTGAATGGCTGACAAGTCCGGACCGCAGGAACCAGCAAAAAACCATTGGCCACGGAGAACTTCGGAGAAATAGGTTTGAGCTGTACAAATCTCGTCCAGTGTCTGGTGTCCAACCGGTTTGTTTAACCTTGACGTTGGCTTTTCTCAGATTTTCTCAGTGGTAAATGGTTTTTCCTTTGATTTTACAAAAATGCTTGTATTCCGGGACGCAAAAAAGGGGGCCCTGTGACGGGACCCCCTTTTTTTGTTGATGGTGCGCGGAAAGAACCGCGCCGGACAAACTTCAGATGTAGTAGCGGGAGGTGATGGTTTCCCAGCTCCCCTGCCCTCTCAGGATCAGGTCGCACAGCTCTCTGACCGCTCCCCAGCCGCCGCGGTTTTTAGCGACGAAGTGGGCGAAGGGAATCACCTCGGCAACGGCATCGGCGGGGGCGGCGGACAAGCCGACCCGTTTGAGCAGCGGGATGTCGATGATGTCGTCCCCCATGAAGGCCACCTGTTCGTCGCTGAGGCCGCTTGCTTCCAGCATTTGCCGGTACGGGACCAGCTTGTCCAGCGACTTCTGGTACACCTGGCCGATGCCGAGTTCGATGGCGCGGTTGGCGACCACAAGGGACTCGCGCCCCGAGATGATCCCCACCTCGATGCCTGCGCGCTGCAGCATCTTGATGCCGTGGCCGTCCTTCACGTTGAAGAACTTGCTCTCGATGCCGTTGGAGTCGAATATGATGCGGCCGTCGGTCATCACGCCGTCCACATCGAGTATCACCAGCTTGATCTTTTTCAGTCTCTCTTCCATGGCTACCTCGACAAGCTAATAGTTACGACCAAAAATAAACCACAAAAAACCATTGGCCGCGGAGAACATCTGAGAACTTCGGAGAAATACATTTAAGACGTACATCTCGTCCTGTGTCCAACCGGGTTTGTTTAACCTTGACGTTGGCTTTTCTCAGATTTCCTCAGATTTTCTCCGTGGCGAATGGTCTTAGTTTTGTTTACTTACGCGATGCCTGCTTTCAGCAGATCGTGCAAGTGCACGATGCCGACCGGGGCGGCCGAGGTGGCGTCGTCGAACACGAAGAGCGAGGTGATGGAGTATTGCTCCATCTGCTGCAGCGCCCGCGCCGCCAGTTCCCCGCGGCAGATCCGCTTCGGTTTTCCCTGCATGAGCTCGGACGCCGGCAGGTTGATGATGTCGAGCCCGCGCCCCAAGGCGCGCCGCAGGTCGCCGTCGGTTATGACGCCGATCAGTGCTCCATCGTCTGCCGTCACCCCCGTTATGCCGAGTCCGCGATCCGTGATGACGAAGAGCGCCTCCCGCATCAGGGTGCCGGAGGCGACCAGGGGAAGCGATGCGCCGGTATGCATGATGTCCTCGACCTTCAGCAGAAGCCTGCGTCCCAGGGTACCGCCGGGATGGAACATGGCGAAATCTTCGGCCTTGAAGCCGCGGCTCACCAGGAGCGCCACCGCGAGGGCATCGCCCATGGCCAGCGTCACGGTCGTGGAGGCGGTGGGTGCCAGGCCGAGCGGGCAGGCCTCCTCCTTCACCGAGATGTCCAGAAAGACGTCGCCGCTTTTGGCAAGCGTCGAGCCGGGATTGCCGGCCATGGCGATCAGGGAGGCGCCGAGCCTCTTTATGACCGGAAGGATCCGCACCACCTCGTCGGTCTCGCCACTGTTGGATATGGCGATCACCACATCCCCGCGCATGATCATGCCGAGGTCTCCGTGGATCCCTTCGGCGGGGTGCAGGAAGAAGGCGGGAGTCCCGGTCGAAGCCATGGTGGAGGCGATCTTCTGGCCGATCAGGCCCGATTTCCCCATCCCCGTGACAACCACACGTCCGCTGGCAGCAAGGATCATCTCCACTGCCCGTTCGAATTCGCCATCAATGGCCGCCTCGAGGCTCAGCAGCGCCTCGGCCTCCACCCGTATCACCCTTCTCGCTTCTGCTAAGATCATTTTACCGTCCGTTCTACGTTATACGTTCAACGTTCTATGCGTCACACTACAACAGATATGTCTGTGGGCCAATGAGTTGTTGACTTTGCCACTGTCCCTAGTCAACAGATCCGTGAACAGTTATCAGTAAAATGGGCAAGCATAGAACGTGGAACTGTTTATTTCACAATAGCGTCAATCGCCTTCAGCTTTTTCAGGAGAAGCGGCAGGTCATCGAGGCGCACGGAGTTGGGTCCGTCGCAAAGGGCCAGCTCCGGCTCTTCGTGCACCTCCAGGAAAACGCCGTCCACACCGGCGGCAACAGCCGCGCAGGAGAGGTATTCGACGAATTCGCGCTGCCCGCCCGATGAGGTCCCTTCGCCACCTGGGAGCTGCACGCTGTGAGTGGCATCGAAGATCACCGGGCAGCCGGTCCCGCGCATGATCGGGAAGCTGCGCATGTCCACGACGAGGTTATTGTAACCAAAGCTGGCACCGCGCTCGGTCAGGATGACGTTCTCGTTGTCACAGGAGAGGATCTTGCCTACCACGTTTTTCATATCCCAGGGCGCCAGGAACTGCCCCTTCTTCACATTCACCACGCGGCCGCTCCTGGCAGCGGCTACCAGCAGGTCCGTCTGCCTGCAGAGGAAGGCCGGGATCTGCAGCACGTCCAGGACATCTGCGGCGGGCGCCACCTGCTCGATGGAATGGATATCGGAGAGAACCGGGACCCCGAGCGCCTCTTTCACCTTGGCGAGGATACGGAGCCCTTCCTTCATTCCCGGCCCCCTGAAAGCGGAGACGGAGGTCCGGTTTGCCTTGTCGTATGACGCCTTGAAGATTAAAGGCATCCCGATGCCGTGACAGATGGTCATCAGCCGTTCCGCGCAACGCATCGTGGCGCTCTCGTTCTCTATCACGCAGGGTCCCGCCACCAGCACCAGCGGCCTGTTCCCCCCGATTTTCACACCGCCTACGGTGATTTCCCTGACCATGTTATCTCCTTAAATGCCGTTCTACGTTCTACGTTCTACGTTCTACGTTCTACGTTCTACGTTCTACGTTTCGCGTCTAGTCCCTAGTCCCTAGCCCCTAGCCCCTAGCCCCTGCCTCTGCTTTCCTTGGTAGCGGCTATGAACGCCTTGAAGAGCGGGTGCGGGTTGAGCGGCTTCGATTTGAATTCCGGATGGAACTGGCAGCCGAGAAACCAGGGGTGCTCGGGAAGCTCGATGATCTCAACCAGGTCCCCTTCCTTGTAAACTCCGGAGATGACCATCCCCTTCTCCACAAGCGCGGACCGGAAGCTGTTGTTGAATTCGTAGCGATGGCGATGCCGCTCGGAAATCTCGGTGGAACCGTAAGCCTTCTGGGCAAAGGTTCCCTTGACGAGGGAGCAGGGATAGGCGCCCAGCCTCATGGTGCCACCCTTCTTCTCCACGCCCTTCTGCCCTTCCATCAGATGGATCACCGGGCTGGCGCAGACCGGCTTGAATTCGCTGGAGTAGGCCTCGGGAAGCTGGCAGACGTTGCGCGCGTACTCCACGGCAGCCATCTGCATGCCGAGACAGATGCCGAAGAACGGCACCTTCCGGACACGGGCAAACTCGATCGCCTGGATCTTCCCCTCGGTGCCGCGCTCGCCGAAACCGCCGGGAACCAGGATGCCGTCCACGTCGCTCAGGAACTTTTCGGCACCCTCCTCCTCAAGTTTCTCGGCGTCGAGGTAGACCAGGCTCACCCGGCAATCGTTGGCGATGCCGCCGTGGGTGAGCGCCTCGGCCAGGGACTTGTAGGATTCCTGGAGGCCGGTATATTTCCCGACCACGGCGATACGCACCTCGCCGCCGCCGGGGTTGGTCAGCTTGGTCACCACCTGCTGCCAGTGCGAGAGATCGGGGGCCTTGGTCCAGATGTTCAGCTTCTCGACCACCTGTTCGTCCAGTCCCTCGCGGTTCAGCGCGGCCGGCACCGCGTAGATGTGCTCCGCGTCCCTTGAGGTGATGACCGCCTTCTCCTCCACATTGCAAAACAGGGCGATCTTCGCCTTCATCTCCTGGGGGAGTTCCTGCTCACAGCGGCAAAGGAGTATGTCCGGCTGGATGCCGATCTCGCGCAGTTCCTTCACCGAGTGCTGGGTCGGCTTGGTCTTCAGTTCGCCTGCCGCCTTGAGGTAGGGGACCAGGGTCACGTGGAGATACAGGACATTCCCGGCACCGCGGTCGCTCTTCAACTGGCGGATCGCCTCCAGGAAGGGGAGCGACTCGATGTCGCCGACCGTGCCGCCGATCTCCACGATGGCGATGTCGGACCCCTTCGCGTTCTCCAGGATGTTGGACTTGATCTCGTCCGTGATGTGGGGGATGACCTGCACCGTCCCGCCGAGGTAGTCGCCGCGCCGTTCTTTCTCGATGACGGAAAAGTAGACCTGTCCCGTGGTGAAGTTGCTCTTTTTGGAGAGCTTGGCGCAGGTGAAGCGCTCGTAATGCCCGAGGTCGAGGTCAGTTTCGGCGCCGTCGTCGGTGACGAAGACCTCGCCGTGCTGGAACGGGGACATGGTCCCGGGGTCGACGTTGATGTACGGGTCGAGCTTCTGGATGGTAACCCGCAGTCCCCTCGCTTCCAGAAGAGCACCCAAAGAAGCGGCGGCGAGTCCCTTCCCTATCGAAGAGACGACGCCGCCGGTAACAAAGATAAATTTTGTCTTCACTTAAAAAACCTCCAGAATATAAAAAAACAGGTTAAGGCTACAAAAACAGGTCAAGGTTAAGGTTGAGGTTAAGAAACAACCAGAACTTTAACCAAACGCTAGCCTTGCACCACCTTTTAAAAAACAGGTTAAGGTTAAGGTTAAGGTTAAGGTTGAAGTTTAGAAATCAACCATCCCCAGCCTTGCGCCACCTTTGCCTAATACTTAATCTTAATCTTAATCTAAGCTTTTAGCCTTCAGCTTCGCCAGCACCTTCTCAAGGTCCGCCGGGGTGTCGACACCTATCGATTCAAACTCGGTCTCCACCACCTTGATGCGGTAGCCGTTTTCAAGGACGCGGAGCTGCTCCAGCTTTTCGGCCAGCTCCAGGTAGGTGGGGGGAAGCGCGGCAAAAACCGGCAGGAACTCCCTGCGGTAGACGTAGAGCCCGACGTGCTTGTAGCACAAAAGCTTGCCCGAGACGAAGGCTT
>DATCHY010000136.1:0-6414 GCA_036508065.1 Geomonas sp.
TTTCCTTTATGTTGTAGATCTGCTTTCCCTGCGCCTCGTAGTAGGTCCGGGCGCTCAGTTCGGCCAGGAGCCCTAGCACGATGAACTGGATCCCCATGAAGAGGAGGAAGGCGGTGAGGATCAAAAGCGGGTTGCGGTTCATGCTCATGTGCTCGAACAGCTTCATGTAGACCGTCGCCGCGCCGCTCAGCATGCCGGCGGCCAGCGTGTAGATCCCCCAGCGGCCGAAGAGCTGGATCGGCTTGGTCGAGTAGGAAAGCAGGAACTTCACCGTCATCAGGTCGAGGATCACCTTCATGGTGCGGGAGATGCCGTACTTGCTCACGCCGTGCAGCCTCTCGTGGTGCCGGACCGGCATCTCGGTCACCCGGGCTCCGAACTGCGAGGCGAGCGCCGGGACGAAGCGGTGCATCTCCCCGTAGAGATTGACGTCATCGAGCACGTCGCGGCGGTACGCCTTCAGGGTGCAGCCGTAGTCGTGCAGGTGCACGCCGGTCATCCGCGAGATGAAGGAGTTGGCCAGGATCGAGGGGAGCCGCCGGTTGATGAAGGTGTCCTTGCGGTCCTTGCGCCAGCCCGAGACCACGTCGTACCCCTCGTCGATGCGCGCGAGCAAAAGCGGTATGTCGAGTGGGTCGTTCTGCAGGTCGCCGTCCATCGGCACGACCACCCGGCCCGTGGCGGAATCGAAACCCGCGGCCATGGCGGCGGTCTGGCCGAAGTTGCGGCGCAGGCGCACCACCTTCACCCGCGGGTCCCTCGTAGCCAGGAGCTTCAGCGCCGGGTACGAGTTGTCGGCAGAGCCGTCGTCCACGAGGATCAGCTCGTAGGCAAGCCCGGCGTCCGAGAGCGCCTCGGTGATACGGGCGTGCAGAATCGGGATGTTGTCTTCCTCGTTGTAAATCGGTACTACTATGCTCAGGTCCACAGGCTTCTCCCGCCGGAATATCAGATAGATCTAGTTACAACAAAAAACCTCAACAAAAAGCCTCACCACAGAGGAAAACCACAAGCGAGTATCGGCTAAAACCAAGAATATATAGTCTTTGCCTGGATTTACTCTGTGATCCTCTTCATGACTCCTCTGAGTCCTCCGTGGTCAAGCCTTTGATGTCCCCGAACCCCTTCACCCTGCTCACCTCGATCCCCTCCGCGGGGCGCACGCCGCCGCGAAAGCGCGGCCTGAGGAGCCCGCGGATGGTACCGGCACCGTAGGCCAGGTGCAGCGTCGGGAAAATCAGAAAAAGCCGCGGCGCGAGCGACCAGTCCCGGGCGGTGCGGGCCCCTAGTAGCGAGGCGCCGGCGACCAGGGCGAGGTAGCAGAGAAACGGCAAGGCAAAAGGGACGGCAGCGAAAAACGGCAGCAGCAAGGTGTAGATGAGAAGGGCAGCCGGGGCGAGGGAGACCGGCTTCAGCTTCCCGGAGAGCACCGTCTGCTCGCCGCGCCCCCGCCCGTAGCCGAACATCTGCCGTAGGTAGGCCCGGTAGCTGGGACGCTGGCTGCGCCAAACGGCAAGCTCCGGATCGTGCACCAGGTGGAAGCCCTCGTGCAGCAGGCGGTCCATCAGCTCGTTCTCCTCGTTGGGATAGAGGCGCTCGTCGAGCCCGCCATGCGAAAGATAGGTCTCGCGCCGGAAACTGAGGTTGCACAGGATGAGCTCGCTGTCGCAGCTGCGCCGCGCCGTGCCGCTCTTGCGGTAACGGTTACGGACCCCGCCGCCGCCGACGGCGGAAGCGAACGCCGCGCCGATGGCCCGTTGCAGCGGGGAGTCGGTTGGCGGGGTGAGGGACGGCCCGCCGACGGCTGCGACCTCGGGATCCTGGTAGTGGCGCACCGCGGCCTGAAGAAAGCCGGGGGAGACCCGTGAGTCGTCGTCGAGGAAGTAGAGGATCTCCCCCGAAGCCTCGCGTGCTGCAAGGTTCCTCTGGGCGCTCGGCTTGCAGCCGTAGGCGACCAGCACCTCGAAGAGCTCCGCCGGGTAGCTCACCCGCGCCAGGCTCCGCAGGGCCCGGACCTCGGCCCCGGGCTTTACCGGGATGATGATGGAGACCTTCGGCAGGTTCATCGGGGCCTCAGCCCCGGCCCGGCAACGGTGGTGCCCGGGTGACAGCAGGCGAGACGGCTGCTACTGCACAACGGCTTTCACCCTGTCGTAACGAAAGGTCTTGTGACAGCCGACCGAGCAGCCGCCGCCTGTCGGCGTGGCATCGAAGCGGATCGGAATGTCCCAGGTGCCGAACCCCGGCGCCTTCGGGTTGATCAGCCGGTCCTGCCCCGCCGCGTGCGGGTTGTGGCAGATCTTGCAGTTGCGCCCCTTCCCCGACTTGTTCACATGGACCGCGTGCAGGTTCCGGTCGCCGTTTCTGAAGTTGGTCGCCTTGTCGGTGGTGACCGCAGCGGCGAGTTCCGGGTCATGACAGGAGAAGCAGAGCGGAAAGGCGTCGGTCCCGAAGGGGCGGTACAGCTCCGTGGGGAGGTCAGCCTTGAGGATCTTTCGGTAGGCGGAGCCGTGCGGTGCATGGCAGCCGACGCAATTTCCCTGGGCCACCGGCTTGTGGACCGACTTGCCCACCGCGAGCTTCGGGTCGTGGCACATGAAGCAGAGCTGCGAGCCGGGCTTTCTCAGCAGCGATTTACCGTCGGACTGGTGCGCGTCGTGGCAGGAGAGACACTCGCCGTCGGCCACCGGCCGGTGGGTATGGCTCCCGGTCAGGCGCTCCTTGGGATGGCAGCCGAAACAAAGCGTCGGCGGGGCTTGCTTCAGGAGCGATTTGTTCTCGGAGCTGTGCGGCAGGTGGCAGGCGGTGCACTCCCCCTTGGCAACGGGCTTGTGGATGAACGGCTTCTTCAGCAGCGCTCCGTGGCAGACGGCGCACAGCTTTTCCTTGGGGACGATGAACCCCATGCTACCCTTGCCGAGCGGATGGTCGTCGGAGAACTGCTGGTGGCACCTGAGGCACTCGCCGGCGGCAACCGGCTTGTGAACGACCTGCCCACTGGTGAGCCCCCTGTGGCAGGCGCTGCACTTGAACGGCTCCGCCCCGGCCAGAGCCGGCACGAGGCAGAGACAGAGAAGTAAAAATGCGACTGCCAGATATGCCTTGCGGGAACGTTGCATTTGGTGCGACCACCTCTTCGTCAGGAACTGTTTGCCGTATGGATGCGCCGTGCGCGCCGACCGATGCTGGACGGTGCGCACGGCGACTTTCAGCCAGGTGACCTGAAGGGTTGTTATTTGCCGTAGCTGTGCAGGCCGGAAAGGAACAGGTTGACCCCGAGGTAGCAGAAGATGGTGGCCGCAAAGCCGATCACCGAGAGGATCGCCGCACGGCGACCGACCCAGCCGCGCGTGATGCGGGCGTGCAGGAACGCCGCGTAGACGAACCAGACGATGAGCGACCAGGTCTCCTTGGGGTCCCAGCTCCAGTAGGTGCCCCAGGCGTAGTTGGCCCAGGCGGCGCCGGTGACGATCCCCAGTGTCAGGAGGGGAAAGCCGATCATGATCGACTTGTAGTTCAGGTCGTCCAGGATCTTGATGGAAGGGAACATGGAGAGCACCCCGCCGGCCGGGGCGTTGCCGCCGCCCTGCTCCAGTTTCTCCCGCAGCAGGTACATGATCGAGATGCCGCAGGCAACCGCGAACGCCGCGTACCCCAGGAAGCAGGTGATGACATGGTACACGAGCCAGTTGCTCTGCAGCGCCGGCACCAGCGGCTCGATGCCGCTGTCGAGACCCAGCTGCGCCCAGGCCATCCCGAACAGCGCGAACGGGACCACGAAGAAGCCGATCGCGTGGTACTTGTACTTGAAGTCGATGATCAGGAAGATGAGGATGATGGTCCAGGAGAAGAAGACCACCGACTCAAACAGGTTGGAGAGCGGCGCATGGCCGTGCCCCTGCGCGTAGGACTCCTGCCACCTGAGGCCTATGGCAGCGGTCTGCACCAGGAAGCCGAACAGGGCGGTGTAGGTGCCGGCCAGTCCCACCATCTTGCTGCGCGAGGCGAGAAAGGCGAAAAATATGCAGGTGGAAACCAGGTAGACTATCATGGTGACGTTGAACAGCATGGAACTGGACATCGATTTTACCCTCCGGTCGTTTGAAAACAGGTTAAGGTTGAGGTTAAGGTCGAGACTCGCTCTTCGCACTGGTAGAGAAGGGAATCTACAAGGGAGGTGTTTCTCAACCTCAACCTTAACCTTAATCTGATTTTGGGACTTACCCCTTTTTGAGCTTCTGCAGCAGTTCGTCGAAGCTCAGTTCGAAACCCGCCGGGTTCTTGCTGGCGGATCCGCCAACTGTTACCACCCCGTCGGAGATCCGGGCCCAAATCCTCTTGTGGGACATGAAAAAGGCCATGCAGATGCCGATCACCATCAGCAGGCAGCCGAGCCAGACCACCAGTACCCCGGGGTCCTTGGCGACCTGGAGGCCGGTGAAGAACTTCTGATCCATTCCGTCGAAGGTGATGACCAGCTCCCCGCCGTGCTGGGCGTTGAAGGAGTCATACTTCTCGCCGAGGATGACGAAAGGCTGCGGCCTACCCCCCGCAGGGGTGAACTCCACCTGGGCTCCCGGACCGTCGAATTCCTTCATGAAAGGCCTCACGTTCTGGGTCGCCTCCATGATGGAGAGGAACGCCCCGCCCGGAAGCGCGATCCTTTCGCCCTGGCGGGCAACCAGCTTGACCGGTGCCCCGCCCTTGCGGTCGCGGACCGAGATGTGGTACAGCGCCCCCTCGTCGGACGGCCCGTAGCTCGACTGGTAGAAGGTGATCCCCTTGAAGGTGAGAGGCTCGTTCACGATGATCGGTATGTTCTGGTATCCCTTTACCGGCTGGCCGTTCTCAAGCACGGTCAGGATGCTCTTGAACTCCTTGGGCGCCCCCGTGTCGTAGAAGGAGACCGAGAACTTCTCGCAGCGCACCGCGTACCCCAGGTCGATCTTCGTCCCTGTGCGCGAATCCACCTGGGTGACGCTACCCCCCTCGGGGATGTTCACGTAGGCCTTGTATCCGAAAAAGGAGCCTATCAAGGCACCTATGAAAATGATGATGATGGAGAGGTGCACCACGTACACCCCGAGCCTGCACCAGGGACTTTTCTGGGCGAACAGGTGGTACTGGCCGTCTTGCTCGGTAATGACCGGCTCGGCGAACTCTGCCTTCAGGAACGAGGCGAGTTTCTCCTTGAGCTCGGCCTTCCCGCCGGGCATTTTGAACTCTTTCACGTTGGTGAGGGTCTTCTCGAAGCGCTCGTCCATCACGAGAACCGGCTCGAAGGCGATCTTCCAGACCCGCGGCAGCCGCTTGATGGAGCAGCAGATCAGGTTCAGCGTCAGAAGGTACAGAAGCAGTATGAACCACCAGGAGTGGTACATGTCGAAGAAGCCGAGCGCGCTGTAGAGCCGGATCTTAGTTTCACTGAGTGTCGCCAGGTATTCGCGTTGCGGTCCCTGCTGAATCACCGTGCCGATAATAGAGGTGAGGGCGAGCCCGATGAGGAGAAAGATGGTTAATCTTAAGGAGCAGAAAAAGTCCCACAGCTGCTGTGCAAGTCCGCGTTTGTTCGTTGTCAAGGCAGTCTCCCGGAATGGTGATTTGCATCTTGGTACTAAATCAAGTTTGCCATTATAGACAAAACGGCAATAAGCGCAAAATAAAATTTACTAATTAGGTGCCGGGCCGAAAAAATGGGGTAACAAGATGACCTGTTACCCCAATTTGCACAGCAGTTACCCCCAGGTAGGGGTCTACTTCTTGTGGCACTCACCGCACTTGGTCGGGCCGGCCTTCTTGTCGGCGTGGCAACCCTTGCAGAGCTTGTGTGCCGAATCCTTGTCGATGGCGATCTTCGCGGGTGCGCCCGCGCCGTGGCAGAGTTTGCACTCGAGCCTGGCGCTGTGGCCCTTGTGGTTGAAGGTTACGTTGCCGTTCTTGGCGGGGAAAACGACGGAGTCCGCAGCCAGAGCGGAAACTGCAAAGGCGAGCGTCAAGGCTACTGCAGCGACAATTTTTTTCATTAGTATTTCCTCCATAAATTATTGATAATATGCGAAAAGTATACAAACCCGTCAAACTTGTCAAGCAAAAACGCCGAGAACAGAGAGTCAGGGCATCAGGGAACTCTGCAGCGCGGCATCCTTTTGCTCCACCTCGACGGCCATCTGGGCGCGGTAGGCGGCGAACCTGGCGCGCAGAGCCGGGTCGGCGAGCGAGAGGATCTGCACGGCGAAGAGTCCGGCGTTTTTGGCGCCCGCCTTGCCGATCGCCATGGTGGCGACCGGGATCCCCCCCGGCATCTGCACCGTTGCGTAGAGCGCGTCCATGCCGCTCAGCGGCCCGCCCCCCATCGGGACGCCGATCACCGGCAGCATGGTTTCCGCAGCGATCACCCCGGCCAGGTGCGCGGCC
>DATCHY010000137.1:0-8861 GCA_036508065.1 Geomonas sp.
CGGGAGGCCAACACCGCAAAGAAATGATCGGGCATCGCCCGGATGGCGCCGTTGGACAGGGAAGCCGTAAGAAGAAATTCCGCTGCAGTGAGAGGGACTCTTGGAAAATAATCAAACGGAAGACGGGGTGGACCTCGGCCCGGGTCTTGTCAGGATTCGCAGGCGCCGGCGGTTTCTCTGGTTCGTGCTAATCATCTATCTGCCGGCCATGTGGACCACCCAGCAGATCACGCGATCGTTCCAGGCCTCCCTGCCGGTCTTTTTCGGCTGGTTCCTGCTCCTCCTGTTCGCTGCGGCAGTCTCCGCCGCAGCGAGGTGCCCGCGCTGCGGCAACTACTTCCACGTGAACGGCCTGGTCCTTTTGTACCTGCGCAAATGTCTGCACTGCCAGCTCCATATAAACGCGGACAAGAAAAGAACAGGCAATTGACAATTGACAATTGACGATTGACAATTAGAATTACCACCTGACAGGTGGGCACCATGACCGTGACTGGCATGGTCGAGTCACTTTTTTTTCCCAGAGACACATCACCTGTTCCGCAACACAACTTTCCACTACTACATCACCCATCACATATCACCTGTCACAGAATTCACGTGGAGGTAACAGGTATGAAAAGAAGGGCTTTCTTGAAGCTTGTTGGTCTTTCGGCTCTTTTCCATCACTGGCTGTTGCGCGGGGTGTCGGCGGCGGCGGGGGGGCCTGTGCTGGCGGTTGCCGAGGGGAAGGACTACGCCCAGGTGACGCGCAATGCCATCGCCGCCCTGGGAGGGATGGGCAGGTTTGTCAAAAGCGGCGACGTGGTCGTGGTGAAGCCGAACCTGGGGTGGGACAGAACCTCGGAGCAGGCCGCGAACACCAACCCGATCGTGGTGCGGGCCGTGGTGGAGGAGGCGCTGCGTGCCGGCGCCAGAAAGGTCAAGGTGTTCGACCGCCCCTGCAATGACGAGCGGCGCTGCTATGTCAATAGCGGCATGACGGCTGCCCTCAAAGGCATGAAAAACGTGGAACTGAAGTACGTCGAGAACGAGCGCTTCAAGAAGGTGGCGCTCAGGGGGAAGGTGCTGAGCGAGTGGGAACTCTACGACGAGGCCCTCAGCGCCGACGTCTTCATCAATGTCCCGGTCGCCAAGCACCACGGGCTGACCAAGGTGACCCTCGGGCTCAAGAACATCATGGGAGTCATGGGGGGAAACCGCGGCGCCATTCACAAGCATATCGACGAGGCGCTCTCGGACGTGAACAGCGTGCTCAAGAGCCACCTGGTCGTGATCGACGCCACCCGCGTGCTTACCGCCCACGGCCCGCAGGGCGGGAACCTGCGCGACGTGAAAATCCTCAACAAGGTGATCGCCTCAACCGACATCGTCGCGGCGGATGCCTACGCAACGACCCTGTTCGGCCACAGGCCCGAAGATATCTCGGTCACCGTGGCGGCGCACAAAAGGGGGCTCGGAGAAATAGACCTGAAAAAAGTGCGCATCGTGCGGGCCTGACGGGCTATGAAAAAGATGACCAGCGCCAGGGTCTGCCAATTGCTGTTTCTGCTCGTGTTTCTTGTGCTGTTCGTCCGGACCGAATACCGCGGCTCCGACACGATCTCCGCTGCCATCAACAGCTTTTTCCGGGCCGACCCGCTCGTACTGGTGAGCTGCCTGGCGGCCACCCGCTCCTTCAGCTGGCTCCTGTTCCCGGCGCTCCTGACCATCGTCTTCACGCTTCTCCTCGGGCGCTTCTTCTGCGGCTGGATCTGCCCGCTCGGAACGGTGCTCGACCTGGTCACGGTCCGGATCAAAAAGAGTGCGCCGATCAGGATCCTCAAGGGGAACCTCAAGTACTGGCTGCTGCTGCCGCTCCTCTCCTTAGCCCTTTTCCGGGTGAACCTGGCCGGCATCCTCGACCCGATCGCGATCCTGGTGCGCGCGCTCACCTTTTTCCTCTACCCGCTGTTCGGCGACGCGGCACGCAGCAGCTGGGTCGGGCTGTACCGGCTGGTCGGGGAGCGCCGCGATCTCCTTGCCCCTGGTTTCGCCCTGCTGCGCGACCACCTGCTCCCTTTCCGGGAGACCTTCTACCCGCTTGCCTTTCTTTCCGCGGCCATGTTCCTGGCCATCGTGCTCCTGGAGCGCTACGAATCCCGCAACTGGTGCAGAAACCTCTGTCCGCTCGGGACGCTGCTCGGCCTTTGCAGCCGGCTCTCCCCCCTGAAACGCGCTCCCTCGCAGCTTTGTCCCGACTGCAAGGCGTGCCGTTCGGTCTGTCCCACCTCGTTTGACGGCGACGACCTGCTAAAGGAGGAGTGCATCCTCTGCCTGGAATGCCAGCGGTCCTGCCGCCTGGGTCGGGTGAAGTTTTCCTGGTCACTGCCGGGGAGGGACGGGGGGCACTACCTGCCAGAGCGGCGCGTGCTTCTCGGCGGTCTTTTTTCCGGCTTTTTCCTGGCCGGCTCCTTCCGTTTCCGGCGCCCCGAGGCCGAGGCCCGCCTGCTCCGCCCGCCCGGAGTCCGGTCAGAGGGGGAGTTCCTGAAAAAATGCGTCCGCTGCGGCGAGTGCATGAAGGTCTGCCTCAGGGGCGCGCTCTACCCCGCGATCGCCCAGGCCGGAGTCGAGGGGGTGTTCACGCCGGTCCTGACGCCGCGGCTTGGCTACTGCGAGTACAACTGCACCCTGTGCGGCCAGGTCTGCCCGACCGCCGCCATCCCCAATCTCCCCGCCCCCCAGAAGAAGCTGGAGGTGATCGGCAAGGCGGTCTTCGACAAGAACCACTGCCTCCCCTATGCCCGTAGCGTCAATTGCATCGTCTGCGAGGAACACTGCCCCATCCCCCAGAAGGCGATCCGCTCCGAGGTCGTGGCAGGAGTCGACCCGAACGGCAGACCGATCCGCCTGCAAAAGCCGTACCTGGTTGAGGAGCTCTGCAACGGTTGCGGCATCTGCGAAAACGTCTGTCCGCTGGAGGGGAAATCGGGTATCGAGGTGTTTGCGGTCAAGGACAAGACGCCGCTGAAGGAGGAGCTGCCCGGTACCGGCAGGGAGCCGGACCGGGAGTCAGACGATCCCTACCGTTAATCATCAGATGGCGACGGGGCAGTCGGCTGAGGGCCATTCGGTGTGGGGCTAATCTGAGGTTCGGTCGGTGTGGGGGAGCCCGGCGCGGTTCCAGCCGTCTTGCCGGGCGCCGGCGGCATTGCGGCTTTGGCGCGTTCCATCGTGTCCAGCGCCTGCTGCAGCGTTTCCTGCAGGCTGTTGCCATCCACCTTGGCCTTGCTCAGGATCGGTTCGATCGTTTCGATGCCGGCGGGTGTCAGGTGGCAGGCAAGGGAGTCGCGAATCTGCTCGATGTCGAACTGGTAGGCCCGGAATGCGCGCTTGACCTCACCGCCCGCCTCCGATACCGCGTTGAAATTCTCTCCCAGATCGATGCTCTGTCCGTCACCGGCTCTCCCTCCCCGCGGATAGGCGCACGACTCCAAGGTCTTTGCCGATTCCACGAAATAGTAGGTGCCGCGCAGATACATGCCATCGGCGTGTGTTACCAGCCGTTTCCCGATCTGTTCCATCTTATCGACATCGGAACTATAAAAATAAAAAGACTGCTTCAAATCGGGGATTTCCGCGAGGACCAGTTGAGAGAGGGCTTCCTCCGTCGCCGCCGTCTGCAGTTGTGCCTGGTGGTAATCGTCCTCGACGCTCTGCAGGGTCGCGGTCATCGCCGCGGTCTTCCCGATCCCGGTGGCGCAGCCGGCCAGGAAAGCGGCTGCGGCAAAGAGCAGTAAGGCAAAAACGGCGGCGGGCCGGGTCCTTGATCTCATGGTCGGTCTCCTCAAGGGGGTTGCTGACGTATTAATGATATATATGTTTTCAGGGCTGTCAACGCGCTCCGGCCAATCCGGGGCTGGACCGAGGTCCGACTGCTGCATAACGGCCAATCTCTGGTAGACTTCTCTCGGCTCCGGCTGCTGAACAAAATCATTAAGGAATGTGGGAGGCTGATATGAAACATTGCCTGCTGGCAGTTATGATGATCCTGGTCGCGCAGACCGCGCAGGCCCGCGTGGTGACGAAAACCGTGGAGTACCGACAGGGTGACACCGTCCTTGAGGGGTACCTGGCTTATGACGATTCGGTGCAGGGAAAGCGGCCCGGCGTGCTGGTTATTCATGAGTGGACGGGAGTAGGCCCCTACGTGAAGAAGCGGGCCGAGCAGTTGGCGGCGATGGGCTACGTGGCGTTTGCCGCCGACATCTATGGCAAAGGGGTGCGTCCTGCCACGCCGGAGCTTGCAGCCAAAGAGGCGGCAAAGTACCGGGGTGCGGATCGCGGGCTGATCAGGGCTCGTGGCGCGGCGGGGCTCGATAGGCTGGCGAGCTTTACCCAGGTCGATCCCGGCCGCCTGGCCGTCATCGGTTACTGCTTCGGCGGCACCGCCGCGCTGGAGTTGGCCCGGAGCGGGGCCAACCTGCGCGGAACGGTCAGCTTTCATGGCGGTCTCGACACCCCGGTCCCGGCAGATGCGCTGAAAATCAAGGGTAAGGTGCTCGTGCTGCACGGGGCGGACGACCCGAATGTCCCCCCGCCACAGGTGGCCGCGTTCCAGCAGGAGATGCGCCTGGCCAAGGCGAACTGGGAGATGGTCTACTATGGCGGCGCCGTGCACAGCTTCACCAACCCGGATTCGGGCAACGATCCGACCAAGGGGGCAGCCTACAACGCACAGGCTGACCGGCGCTCCTGGGAGGAGATGAAACTGTTCCTTGCCGAGGTTTTTGCCAAGTAGCCGGCAGGGAAGGGGGCAATTCGCGTGCCGGCGCATGACTTGCCCCTACTTTCAGGGTGGTAAATATTCAGCACCAGTCGATCAATCACAAACTACCCAAAAAATATAAAGCCTCACCACAGAGGTACACAGAGGAAAATCAAAACCCGATTTATGTTTAAAACAAAAAAACCTTAGCCATTGTTTCAAGATTTCCTCTGTGTTCCTCTGTGCCCTCTGTGGTGAGGCTTTTGATTGTTTGTAATTTGCCTTTTCCTTGAACTTTGCTGAATAGTTACTCGCCAGACACATTGCATACCGGGTAGAGACGCATTGCATGCGTCTCAGTCTTTTCAAACCCTGGCGGCATCAATACATCCCGAGACGCATGCAATGCGTCTCTACACCTCTTTCAGGGTGATGTAAAAAGGTCCGCTGGGTATCCCGGCGGACCTAATCATTTCAGAGCGGTATAGGACTTGAAATATCCCCTTTAGAGGTATATTGTTTGCCATGACATGGACGGTCACCTTCACCGGAAAGGCGCGGAAGCAGAAGGGGAAACTCCCCGAAAAGATACGCGGGTTGCTCTTTCAACTTGCCAAGGACATAGAAGCATCCGGCCCGGTGCGTGGGGACTGGCCCAATTATTCAAAGCTGGGTGACAACCGGCACCATTGTCATCTGAAGAAAGGGCATCCGACCTATGTTGCGGTCTGGACCGAAAGCCGCGGCACCGTATCGGTGGAGATTATTTATGCAGGCACACACGAAAAAGCACCCTACTGACGACCTGGTAACCATAACCCTGCATGTTCGCCGTAGCAAGGTTCCTCAGCTGCGGCAGTACGCGGAATCCCTCGAAACGGAGGACGATCGATCCTATTCTATTGCGGAAGTATTTCCAGAGTATGTCGGCAGGGAACAGGAAGTGGCTCTGCGAGCCTATCGTAACCGGGAAGGTTTGACCCAGAAACTCCTCGCCGAATTGACCGGCATCCCACAGCACCATATCAGCGAGATGGAGAACGGCAAGCGGTGCATCGGCAAAGAGAGGGCGAGAAAACTTGCTGAAGCGCTTCATTGCGACTATCGTCAGCTGTTGTAGAAAGTCGCGGATCCCATCTACCGCCGAATCCGGTAGCCGATGTTTTTACCCCCCGGCCCCACACCACAATTGTACCGCTGCGTCTGCGCGGGCTCCTGTCCAATCCTGTTCATCTGAGTCGCTCCCCTCCAGCCACCCGTCCCTCAGCCTTGACTTGCACCGGTGACCGGCGTTATACATGAGCATCACGTTGCGCCGGAGCCTCCTTACATGCCTACTCGATTCATCCACACCTCGGACATCCATCTCGGGAAAACCTACCGCTCCGGCGGCCAGGGCGCTGAACGCTACCAGGATTTCTTCACGACCTTCGCGGCAATCGTGGCCGACGCCGTGAGCGAGCGGGTTGACTTCGTGCTGATCGGCGGCGACCTGTTCCACACCGGCCAGATCCTCCCGAGAACCTTCGCCAAGACGGTCGAGATCCTGCAGCCGCTCAAGGACGCCGGGATTCCCTGCCTTGCCGTGGAAGGAAACCACGACTGGATCCACCGCCGCGACTCGGTCTCCTGGATGGAGGCGCTCTCGCAGCTGGGCTACATCAGCCTGCTGCGCCCCGCCCGAACCCCGGAGGGGGAGTACCGCTTCGACCCCTTCGATCCCGAGCAGGGTGACGGGGGACACATCGAGATAGCCGGGGTGAACATCTACGGCCTGGGATATATCGGCTCCCAGGCGGGAAACCATGTGCCGCGCATCTGCCAGGCGGTCGCCACGGAACTGAACATCCTGCTCTTTCACGTCGGCGTCTGGACCTACTCGCCGGTGGAGATCGGCAACATCCGCCCGGACGAGGCGCTCCCGCTCGCGGAGCGTTTCCACTACGTGGCGCTCGGCCACGGACACAAGCCGTACATCGTGCAGACTCCCGAGGGGCGCCCCTACGCATTCAACCCCGGCTCGCCCGACTGCGTCAACTTCGGGGAGGAGCGCTACGACAAGGGGTATTACCTGGTAACGTTCGATGACGGCCGGATCGACCACGTCTTCAGGCCGAGCTCGCCCCGCCCCATGCTGGTGCTGACGCTGGATCTGGACGGCGCAGCAGACGCCGGGGAAGCCCTGGAGCGTTTCACCTGTCAGATGCGGGACAAGCTCCCGCCGGGCGGCGACCCGCGCTCCCCGCTTATCGAGGTGAAGCTGATCGGGAAGGTCGGCTTTCACCCCTTCGAGCTGAGCCGGGAGCGCCTGCGGCTCGCCCTGGAGGAGATCTGCCGTCCGCTGCATCTGGAGCTCAAGAACCACCTGTCGCAGGTGGCGGGGGGAAACGGAGAGGAGAAGGTCAAGAAGAGCCTCGCCGAGATCGAGCGGGACGTTCTTTCCGAGCTGATCCAGGGGAGCAGCGCCTACCAGGGGCGGGAGGCGGAACTGGTGCGGCTCTCCCTTGCCATACGCGACCTGGTTCTGAAGGGGGATGTCGAGGGGGACGAGCTCCTGAGCCTCCTGTCGGCCGGAGGTGCCCCGTGCGCATAGTCTCCATCCATCTCAAGAACATAAAATCCCACCGCGACACGGAGCTCTCCTTTTCCCCCGGCATCAACGTGCTCTCCGGCGCCAACGGCTCAGGTAAGAGCACGGTATTCCAGGCGATCGGCTATGCCCTCTTCGGGGTAAGCGCCCAGGATTTCGTTTCCCGCGCCGAGCGCTTCCTCACCATAGGGACCAAGAGGGGAGAGGTCAGCGTCGTCTTCGAGCCCGCCGACGGGGAGCTATACCGGGTGACCAGGAGCGTCGGACCCGCGGGGAAGTGGCTGCTCGCCAAAGGGAGGGACGGCGCCTTCGAAATCGAGGAACACGCGAACATCCAGGAGACCGAGGTCCGCATCGCCGCCCTGCTCGGGCTCTCCGGCGGTCGGCCGCTGGCAGACCAGTTCAAGCTGGTGATCGGTCCCTTCCAGAACGACTTCCTCGGTCCCTTCGTCATCAGGCAGCCGACCAGGCGCCAGGACGCCTTCGACGAGATCCTCGGCATCGACGCCTGGCGCAAGACCTTCGACGGCACCAAGTCGCTTTCCAGCACCATCCTGGCAAAGACCGAGACGCTGCAGGCCGAGGTGGCGGGGAAGCTGGAACAGGTTGCCGTGCTGCCGGCCAAGGAGCTCGAGCTGCGCGGTATCTCCGAGAGTGCGGCCGCAAAGCGCGACGAGCTGGCGATAAAGTCTACCGAACTGGCGCGAGCGACCGCGCTTTTGGCCAGCTGCGACGCGCACAAGGAGAAGTTGGAGACCTGCCAAAACGGGTTGCAGGGGGTCAAGGAGCGCATCAGCTCCGGGAAGGACCATGTCGCGACCCAGCAGCTCCTGGCTCAGCAGTCGCTCAGCGCGGCTGCGCTCCTTTCGGCTGCCCGGCCGGGAAAGGAGGCCTACGACGCCGCCGAGCAGAGGCTCAAGTCGCTGCGCGAGGCGGAACAGCAGAAGTTCCTGCTGGAAAAAGAGCTGGCCGGGCTCGATAAGGAGCAGTCCGGCATTGTCGCGGCACTCGGCATCGAGAGCCGCGAGCTCGCGGACCTTACCAACGGGATCGATGCCGATGGCAGGCGTCTGGCGGAGGAGGAGAAGGCGCTTGCCGAAACCCTCGTGCAGCTCAGGGAGACGGAGTCGGCCTCGGGCCGTGCCCTCGCGCAGGTGAACCGCTCCGTGGCCCAGTTCCGGGAGCTCCCCGTGCACCGCATCGAGAACGCCCTGCCGTACCTCTTCGTGGGACTGGACCGGATCGCCGCGATCGACGCGCAGGCCGGGCAGAGGCGCGCGCTGGTCGCGACCGGCGCTGCGCTCAGGGCGCAGGCTGGCGAGCTCCCCGCTCGGCAGAGCGAATTGGAGAGGGCCCAGGGTGAGCGCTCGGAGCTTGCCGGCAGAAGGTTATCCCTGATCGAGGGGCGCGACAAGCTCGGCGCGGGGGATTGTCCCTTCTTCCACGAGCCGTGCCAAAACCTCCAGGTCGGTGGGGGGGCGGAGGTGCTCACCTCGCGCATCGACCTGCTGGATGCCGAAATAG
>DATCHY010000138.1:0-8048 GCA_036508065.1 Geomonas sp.
CGACACGTCGGCATGGGAGTCGTGCCAGCAGTCGTAATCGGTGGAGAGCGCGATGACTCCGTAGCAGATTTCCGCCTCACGGGCAAGTTTCGCCTCGGTCAGGTTGGTCATGCCGATGATCGAGGCTCCGAAGGAGCGGTACAGGTGGGACTCGGCGCGGGTCGAGAAAGCGGGCCCCTCCATGCAGACATAGGTGCCGCCCCGGTGCACCGTCGCCCCCACCTCGCCGGCGGCGGCAAAGAGTTGTGCCGAGAGCTCAGCGCAGACCGGGTCCGCGAACTGCACATGCCCCACGACCCCGTTTCCGAAGAAGGTGTCCTTGCGGGTCCCGCGCGTGCGGTCGATGAACTGGTCCGGGATCACGATGTGCCCGGGGACTATCTCCTCCCTGAGGCTCCCAACGGCCGAGACCGAGATGATCCTGCTGACTCCGAGCTTCTTCATGCCGTAGATATTGGCGCGGTAGTTCACCTCGCTCGGGGCGAACCGGTGCCCCTTGCCGTGACGCGGCAGGAAGACCATCTGGACGCCGTCCAGCATTCCGGTCACGTACTCGTCGCTTGGCCTGCCAAAAGGGGTATCCACCGTGACCTGCTCGATCCCGGTCATTCCTTCCATCTCGTACAGCCCGCTGCCGCCGATTACACCGATTACCTCGCTCGCCATGTGAACCTCCCGTCAATACATATCAAAAATCTGTGAAAGGTGAAGGGTGAATAAAATCACGGTTTATCCAGCCTCCCCTTGAGCTGGCCGCAGGCCGCGGAGATGTCCCCGCCGCGGCTGGAGCGGGTGATTACCGTCACGTTTTTGTCCAGAAGGTACTTGTGAAACCTGTCGATGGCGTCCTGGCCGGGACTCTGGAAGTCGCACCCCTCGTGCTCGTTGAACGGGATCAGGTTCACCTTGGACGGGATGTTGCTGATCAGCCGGACCAGCCGTTTGGCGTCCTCAAGGGAGTCGTTCAGATCGCGGATCAGCACGTACTCTATGGTGATCCAGCGACGGGAGGGGAGCGGGAACGCCTTGCAGGCGGCCAGCAGCTCCTTCAGGGGGTAGCGCCGGTTCACCGGCATGATTTGGGAGCGCACCTCGTCCGTCGTGGCGTTCAGGGAAACCGCGAGGTTCACCGTGACCGCCTGGCCTAGTTGCGCCATCTCGGGGACCAGCCCCGAGGTGGAGACGGTCACTTTCCGGGTCGAGAACTGAAAGCCGTCCGGGTCGGTCAGAATCTGCACGGCGGGGATGACGGCCGACAGGTTGGCCAGAGGCTCGCCCATCCCCATGAAGACGATGTTCCGGACCGGCTGTTCGCGCTTGACGGCGCAGACCTGGTTCACGATCTCGGCGGTGGTCAGGTTGCGGGAGAGCCCGAAGCTGCCGGTAAGGCAGAAGGCGCACCCCATGGCGCAGCCGACCTGGCTGGAGATGCAGAGCGTGGTGCGCCCCTCGTCTAAAATGAGAACGCTCTCGACGGCGGCGCCGTCCGAGAGGCGGAACAGGTACTTCTTGGTACCGTCTGCGGACGCCTCCACCACCTCGGGGACCAGGTTGCTTATGGTGGCGCTCCCCTCCAGATGGCTGCGGAACTCCTTGGAGACGTTGGTCATCTCGGAGAAGCTGGTGGCATCCAACTGGTAGAGCCACTTGAAGATCTGCTTGGCGCGAAAGCGCTCCTTGCCGAGGCCGGCGATGTACGCCTCAAGCCCCTGCAGGGTTAAATTCTTTATGTCTATTTTTTCCATGTGTTGGATATAAAAAAGCCCTTCTGGCGAAGGGCCTTTTGTTCCTCGATTTTTATAGGGACTAGACCAGTTCGAGCTGGCTGAAAAAATACGGGATCTCGAAGGAAGCGGACTCGGGAGAGTCGGAGCCATGCACCGTGTTCTCCTCGATGCTGACGCCGAGCGCCTTGCGGATGGTGCCATCTTCGGCGTTGGCGGGGTTGGTGGCACCCATCAGGCCGCGCCAGGACAGGATGGCGTCCTTTTTCTCGAGCACGAGTGCAATGACCGGCCCCCGTGCCATGAAGGTGCAGAGATCGCCAAAGAACGGGCGTTCCTTGTGCACGTAGTAAAACCCTTCGACAGCGCACTTGGAAAGGCGGATCTTCTTCATGCCGACGATTTTGAAACCGGCTGCTTCTATCATCTCCAGCACCTTGCCAGTTACGTTTCTCTCGACTGCGTCAGGCTTAATGATTGCGAATGTTCTTTCCAATGTATCCTCCCGGCTCATTATGGTAAACGACCTCTTCAAATAGCATCCCGGACTGCTGATTGTCAAGGCAAATCAGGGATTCCGGACGCGAAAAAAGCCCGCAGATCGCTCTGCGGGCTTTTTGAAACAGGGCTCACCCTGCTTCGATTACTTCTTTTCTGCGGGTGCGGTTGTAGTGGTCGTAGTTGTCGTAGCTGCCGGAGCCTTGGCAGAAGACATCGGAGCCTGTGCAGGAGCTGCCGGAGCAGCCGGAGCGGCCTGCTCAGCGGCCGGAGCCGGAGCTTCTTCCTTCTTCTTGCAGCCAGCAGCAAAGGCAAGAGCCAAAGCCAGGCAAAGTGCTAAAGAGATCAGTTTTTTCATTGACGATATCACCTCTTTTCTTTTTAGATTTACCCTGCGCAGAGCGCAAGGTTAGTTAGTAACGCTTATTTCATCCTTAGACCGCGACGTGCGGAAGACCCCGCCGGCCTTCCGCCCGGGTACGGCGGTTACGGCGGCAGCTACCCCGCAAACTGCGCGAGCGACCAGGGGACTGGCATTAGGTTCGCGACAGGTACACCTAGTCATTTATTGCAGACGCCTTGATAGCATCCCTGCTCGTTGCTTGTCAAGGCAAATCTGGTTTCACAGACACTAAAAAAGCCCACAGATTGCTCTGTGAGCTTCTTGAAACAGGGCTCGCCCTGTTTCGATTACTTCTTTTCTGCAGGTGCCGTGGTAGTCGTCGTAGTCGACGGGGCTGCCGGAGCCTTAGCAGAAGACATCGGTGCCTGAGCAGGAGCGGGAGCGGTTGTGGTAGTGGTGGTCTCAGCTGCGGGTACCGGAGCTTCTTCCTTCTTCTTGCAGCCAGCGGAGAAAGCAAGAGCCAAAGCCAGGCAAAGTGCTAAAGAGATCATTTTTTTCATAGTAAAGTCACCTCGTTCCTTTTTAGTTTTACCATTACTGCGCACAGCGCATGGTTTTTTTGTGTCACAACAAAAGACGAATATACTAGCATTCCGGAAGATGTCAATACTTTTTAGTCGGGTTATTTGATTATTTTTTCAAGAAACCTGCCCTGCAAGGGATGAGGCGGGCGTCCACTGCGCACCTGCATGCGGTTTCAGCCTGCGGCAAACTACTGGCAGCTATCCCACGCCACGCGGCTGGCGCTGGCGGACCCCGACGGAAGGGGAACAGATGTACGGCATGAAAGGTTACTACTTGTAAACGGTAAGCAAATATATTACCTTTGTTCCATTAATAAAATACAGCCAAGATCATCACCGCCAACAAGGGGGGCTCGTGAACGAGACGCTCAGCACCGAAGACAGGAAACTCCTTCTACAATTGGCCCGTGAAGCCATCACCGTCGCCGTCCGGACCGGGAAACTTCCCGACCGCGAGGTTACCGCCCCGCATCTGCTTGGGCCGCAGGGCTGTTTTGTCACCATCAAGCAGCAGGGCGCGCTTCGGGGGTGCATCGGCAACTTCACCTCGGACAAGGCGCTCTACCAGCTGGTACAGGAGATGGCTGTGTCGGCCGCAACCCGCGACCCGCGCTTTTACCCGATGAAGGAGGAGGACCTGGCCGGCTTCGAACTGGAGATTTCAGTGCTCTCCCCCCTAGCCAAGATCTCCTCCCCCGATGAGGTGGTGGTCGGGACCCACGGCCTGTATCTGGAGAAGAACTTCTCCCGCGGCGTGCTGCTGCCGCAGGTCGCCATCGAGCATGGCTGGGACAGGGAAACCTTCCTGAACCAGACGGCCCTGAAGGCGGGGCTCAAGAAGGAGGACTGGAAGGAGGGAACCGACATCTACGTCTTCACCGCCCAGGTCTTCGGCGAGAGCTAGACCGTCCCGTCAAGCCGCCGTTTCTGCAGGGACACCCCCACCGGATATTTGCAAAGGCATTTCCACCTAGAAGCAGCCGTTTCTGCAGGGGCACCGCTTGCGGGTGCCCTACCCTGCCTGGAAGGAGGAGGCACGCGCGAGGGCCCGCCCAAGCAGCCCCCCCTCACAAGAAAAGGAAGGCGGAGCAATGCCTTCCCTGATCGGGTGAAAAAACAAAATTCGCATAAAAAAAGGGGGGACGCCTGAGCGTCCCCCCTTTTTACTTTCCATCAGCCTACTACATCTTCCTGCCGCCTTCAGCAGCCCATTTCTCGAGCATGTCGGTGGTGACGGATTTCGGACGCTCGATCGCGTAGCCGAGGCCACGGTCCCAAGTGATGTTCGCCATGCAGCCCAGGGCGCGACCTATGCCGAACAGGACGGTGTAGAAGTCCCACTCTTTGAGGCCGTAGTACCACTGGATGACGCCGGACTGTGCATCGACGTTGGGCCAGGGGTTCTTGGTCTTGCCGTGCTCGGTGAGAACGCCGGGGGCGGTCTCGAAGATCATGGCTACCAGTTTGAACAGCGGATCGTCTTTGAGGCCCGGGGTCTTCAGGCAGAATTCACGCTGCGCCATGTAGCGCGGATCGGTTTTCCTGAGCACGGCGTGGCCGTAGCCCGGAACGACCTGGCCGGCGTTGAGGGTATCCCAGAGCGCCTTGGTGACGTTTTCCTTGGTCGGCTCGGCGCCGGCCAGCTTCTTCTGGAACTCCATGATCCAGCCGAGCACTTCCTGGTTTGCCAGGCCGTGCAGCGGGCCTGCCAGGCCGCACAGGCCTGCAGCGTAGGAGTAGTACGGGTCGGAGAGGGCGGAGTGCACGAGGTGCGTGGTGTGTGCCGAAACGTTGCCGGACTCGTGGTCGGAGTGCAGGATGAAGTACATCCTTGCCACGTCCTTGTACTGCTCGCTCTGGCCGATCATGTGGGCGAAGTTGGCGCCCATGTCGAGTTTCGGGTCGATCGGGATCTGCTTGTCGCCGCGGTACTTCAGATTGTAGATGAAGGCAGCAACAACCGGGATGCGGGCCACGATGTCGCTGGCATCCTCATATACGTACTCCCAGGCGTCCATCTTGTTGAACTTGCCGCCGCTGTAGAAGGCTGCGAACTTGGAGTCTTTCTGCATGGCCAGGATGCCGACTGAGAGCATCACCATCGGGTGGCTGTCCTTCGGGAGGGCGCGTAGCGCGGTGAAGACGTACTCGGGAACTGCCTGGCGGGTCTTGAACTCGGCCTCGACGGAAGTTACCTGGGCCGGGGTCGGAACATCGCCGGTCAGCAGGAAATACCAGAAGGACTCGACGGTCGGGTACTCGGAACCGGCTGCCTTGGGGAGCGCTTCGAAGGTCTCCGGGATGGTCTTGCCCCTGAAGCGAATCCCTTCCTGCGGATCAAGATAGGAGATGTCAGTGACGAGGCTCCTGATGTCACGGGCGCCGCCGATGCACTGGCCGATGTCGACCTTGTCGATGACTACGGAGCCGAACTCCTTGGTCAGTCTGGTAATACGGGGGCGGTGAGCTTGAATCTTCTCCAACAACTTGTCTCTTAATTGCGTCATGTGTCAGATCTCCTTTTCCGGTTGGGGTTGAGTACACACTGAAGAAAATTAACGTTCCCTAAACTGGCCACCCTCTTCGACACCGTCCGATCCGAACCCGAGTCAGTGAGGACCGGTTGTATTGGGATAGTATACTGTATACAAAGAGTTTTCAAATGTATACCATTGCCTTCGCGCAATTTCAATATAAAAAAATTGCGTTCTACCATTTTGTTTACCTTCTCTTATTTTCTAGAGGATTACCAGTTCCTGGCTTGAGTAGGTGAGGCGTTTCAGGCCGGTCTCCGCGAGGTAAAAGGTGTTCTCGATTCCGACCGCGCCCTCGCCGGGAAAGACCAGCTTCGGCTCGAAGGCGAAGACCATCCCGGGCTCGAGTCTCTCCTCGTGGAACCCCTTGGCAAGGAAGGGGTACTCGTCGATCTCGATGCCGACGCCGTGCCCGATGAAGGGGACCTGGGAGCCGGGGCCCCCCATGAAGTTCTCGGCGTACCCCATTTCCCGGGCACGCGCGAGGCAGGCGTCGTAGATGCTACCCCAGCTGGGACGCCGCTCGGCGAGCTCCATCATGAGCGCCTCGATGCCGAGCATGTCGTCGTAGCCTCGCCGCATCCGGTCCGAGACCTCTCCTATCGCGAACATCCTGGTCTGGTCGACCAGATAGCCGTCGAAGCAGCTGGCGATGTCGATCATGATCGGCTCGCCCCGACCGATCCTGTTGTAGCTCGACCCCATACCGAAGGCGGGGGTGAGCCCCATCCCCCCCAGCGGGGAATTGCAGAAGGCCGGGGCCGCCGCGTCGGGGCCGCACAGCACCTGGCTTAAGGGGAGTTCCCCGTTGAAGGCGCGCATCCGGAGGTAGCCCTGGTGCCCCTCCAGGCGCGCCAACTGCTCAAGCTGCGCCGCGAGTTCCAGCTCGCTCATACCCTCGCGGATGGAGTCCGCGGCACGGCGGTAGATCTTGTCGGCCTGGAGTGCGGCGTCCTGCAGGATATGGATCTCGTAATGGCTCTTCACCATCCGGACCCGGCGGATCAGCGGGGTGGCGTCGAGGAACTGGGCGTTGGGATAGAGGATGCGGTATTTTTGGTACAGGTTGACCGGCAACAGGTCGAGCTCCAGGCCGATCCGCGCCGGCGCCGGATGGCCGTGCTCGGCGACAACCCCGGGGAGCTCGCTCAGGGAAGAGGAAGGGACCACCTCGGCGAGCCCGCTCTCCATGCGCGCGCGCAGAAAATCCCGGCGCACCAGGTAGATCGGGTCCCCGGAGGCGGGGACGTAGAGGTTGCCGGCCTGAATGGTACCGGTGAAGTAGAAAAGATCGGCGTTTTGCAGCATGATGACCGCGTCGAGGCCTGCCCCGGCCATCTCTGCCTGCAGCTTTCTGAAGCGGTATTCCAGCTCGTTTTTCGGTGTCAGCCGCACGTGTCCTCCCCTGCCCCTTCCTCATGGATTTTTCCCGGAAGGAGAACAGGGAAGATAGCGCACAATGCCGCGGACGTCAACCCGCCGTATACAGGGTGGCGACGCCGCCCTTTCAGGTGGCCTCCCCCTCCAGCTGGAGCTCGCGGATCGCCATCTCGCGCAGCTTGAACTTCTGGATCTTGCCGCTGGCGGTCATCGGGTAGGAGTCGACGAAGCGGACGTACTTCGGGATCTTGTAGTTGGCGATCCGCCCGCGGCAGAACTCCTTCACCTCTTCCTCTGAGAGCTCAGTCCCCCCTTTCAGCACGATCGCCGCCATCACCTGCTCGCCGTACTTCCGGTCGGGGACGCCGTAGACCTGGATGTCGGAGATCTTCGGGTGGGTGTAGAGGAACTCCTCGATCTCGCGCGGGTAGATGTTCTCGCCCCCCCGGATGATCATGTTCTTGATGCGGCCGGTGATCTTGCAGTAGCCGCGCTCGTCCATGACGGCGAGGTCGCCGGTATGGAGCCACCCTTCGGGGTCGATCGCCTTGGCGGTCTCCTCCGGCATCTTGTAGTACCCCTTCATCACCAGGTAGCCGCGGGTGCAGAGCTCCCCCTGCTTGCCGGGGGGAAGTTCCGCGCCGCTTTCGATGTCGACGATCTTCAGCTCCACGTTGGGGAGCACCTTCCCGACCGTGGAGACCTTCAGCTCCAGGGGATCATCGGTGCGGGTCTGGGTGATCACCGGCGAGGCCTCGGTCTGGCCGTAGGCGATGGTGATTTCCGAGGCGTGCATGTCGCGGATCACCCTTCTCATCACCTCGATCGGGCAGTTGGAGCCGGCCATGATCCCGGTGCGCAGCGAAGTGAGGTCGAAGCGGGCGAACTCCGGGTGCTCCAGCTCGGCGATGAACATGGTCGGCACGCCGTGCACCGCCGTGCAACGCTCAGCCTCGATCGCCTGCAGCACCTTCAGGGGGTCGAA
>DATCHY010000139.1:0-5600 GCA_036508065.1 Geomonas sp.
GCGGGTGCCTGCCTTGAATTGTCAAATGTCCCATAAGCGTTCCCGCAGTCCCGATCTCCTGACGATGCGCCTCTGCACAGCGGTCACGAAGAGCTCGTCCGAGCCGAGCAGTTCCACCGACTTCTTGGCCCGGGTGATGGCCGTGTAGAGGAGCTCGCGGGTCAAAAGCGGAGCGTCGCGGTCCGGGAGGATCAGCAGCACGCGGTCGAATTCGGAGCCCTGGCTCTTGTGGACCGTCATGGCGAAGGCGCTTTCATGGTCGGGGAGCCTGAGCGGGAGCACCTTGCGCATACCCGCCGCGCCGCTGGGGAAAAAGGCGCGCAGTTCAAAGCCCGACTCCGGGTCAGGTAGGATGAGCCCGACGTCCCCGTTGAAAAGGGCGAGGTTGTAATCGTTGCGCGTGATCATGATCGGCTCGCCCGCATACCAGCGCCCTTCGGGATTGATCAGGCCCGCCTTCGCCAGGCGCTCCTCTACCAGCCGGTTCACGGACTCCACCCCGAAGGGGCCGCTGCGCATGGCGCACAGCATCCGGAACTGGCCGAAGCGCGCGAACGCCTCTTGGGGTGAACTTTCCTTGAGGTAAGCTCCGTAGCCTGCCACGATCCGCTCGGCGAGCGCGTCACCGAGATCGGCTGCCTGCGGCGTCTGCGCCAGGGAGATGTCCGGGAACGCAGCGTCCTTGAAGGCAGCCAGGGCCGCCGCGCCGTTTCCCGCGTTCACCAGGGCTCCGACCCTGCCGATCCCGCTTGCCGACGAGAAACGGTAGCTTTTCCTGAGCAGCACCACGGCATCGCCCAGCGCGCCGGTCGCCCCTTGAACCGCGAGCCGGTCACCGGCAAGCTCGGCGGCGAGTTCCGCGAAGGGGGCGGAAAAGCCGTGTATGCCGCCGGTATCGCAGATGTCGCCGAGCACCGCTCCCGCCTCAACGGAGGCGAGCTGGTCCCGGTCGCCCAAGAGAATCAGGCGGGTGTCGTGCCGCAGCGCATCGACCAGCTTGGCCATGAGCGGCAGGGAGACCATGGAGGCCTCGTCCACGATGACCAGGTCGTAGGGGAGCGGATTGTCCCTGTTGTGCCGGAAGCTGCAGGAGCCTTTCACATAACCGAGCAGCCGGTGGATGGTCGAGACCTCCTCGGGAATCAGTGCGCGGACCTCTTCGGCGCACTCCACCCCGCCCATGATCGACTCCTTGAGTCGAGCGGCGGCCTTGCCGGTAGGGGCAGCCAGCGCGATCCGGCAGCTGCCGGATGGTTCAGGAGGTTTCGCCTGTTTTTTCCCCTGCTCCAGAAGGAGCGCCAGCACCTTGACGACGGTGGAGGTCTTGCCGGTTCCGGGCCCTCCCGATATGACGCAGAAGCGCCTGCTGACGGCTGCTAACGCCGCGATCCGCTGCCAGTCCGGCTCCGTGGCGTCTGTTGCCGGGAAGAGGCGCGCGAGCCCCCTCTTGAGGAGCTCCTGGTCGAACTCGGCCGCTGCGCCCCTTTTCAGGATAGCCGCGGCGAGTTCCTCCTCGTAGCGCCAGTAGCGGTGCAGGTAGAGCCTGTTGGCGTCGTCCAGGATGAGCGGCCTGAAATCGCCCGGTGCTCCGACCACGGAAAATTCCCGCAGACGCCGCACCCAGGTGTCGAGGCTCTCGATGCCGTACCTGGCGGCGTCGGCCTCTCGCAGGACGCAGGCGAGATCCAGGCAGACATCGCCGGCGACCACCGCACGGCTGAGGAGGGCCGCGGCCGATTCGAGGTGCGGATCATCGCTCCCGGCCTGCCGGCAGATGAAGGAGGCGAACTGGCTGTCTATTTCGTTAAGCTGAACTCCGTCTGGAGTCATGGTTGGCACCTTGTTACTGAATTAAGAAAGTTACCGAGCAAAAAGCGTGACCACAGAGGATCACAGAGGAAACCAAAAACGAAGCTTGGTTCACAACAAGAGTCTAAATCTTTTGTTTAGATTTCCTCTGTGATCCTCTGTGTCCTCAGTGGTTAAGCTTTTGCAGCTGGTTCATGATAATCCCGTGCAGGCTACTGCCGGCTCTGCCACGCAGGTATCGGACGGGCCGGGGGTTGCTCCCCGCGGGGCTCCGAGCAGCGCATGCGACAGCTCCTCTATGAAGCGCTTGGGCGGACGGTCGGCGAAGACGCCGTTTCCCTTGCCGTCCACGCCGCGCAGGAACAGGTAAAAGATCCCGCCGAAATGCTCGTCGTAATCGTAACCGGGTATGCGCAGCCTCAGGTAGTTGTCGAGGGCCACCGTGTAGAGGAGGTACTGGAGCGGATAGAGGCTCTGCTCCATCTCGCGCCGCATCCCCGGCCCGTCGTAATCCTCGGCACGGTTGCCGAGATGGTTCGACTTCCAGTCCAGGATGTAGTAGCGCCCGCCCTGCTCGACCACCAGGTCGATAAAGCCGCGCAGCATCCCTCGCACCGGGGTGAACGAGAGGCGGCTGAAGAGCCCCGCCATGTCGACCGGGAAGGCCTCTCCGGTAAAGCGCGAAACCGCATCCCGCAGGCGTTCCGAGGTGATGGGCGCCAGCGGGAAGAAGAACTCCAGCTCGGTGAAGCGTCGGTCCATCCCGATGCTCTCCAGGGCGAAGCCTTCCTTCCCCATCGGGGCGCGCAGCACGCTTAGCACCATGGAGCAGACCGCGCCGCACCACTGCGCCTCGAAGCCGTGCCGCTCGAGCAGATCTGCCACCAGCGGCGGGAGCGCTTCCGGAGGCGACCTGAACTCCAGCCGCTCGAAGATCTCGTGCAGGAAGATGCCGGCCTTGGCTCCCCTCGGGAAGGCGAAGATGCCGGCTGGGTCGACCCCTGCCGTGTCTCCCCCCTCGGTGCGGCTCCCCTCGTCCCGGTCCGGAAGCTCGGCCGCGTGGTGCTGCCGGGTGGCAAGCGAGGTGAAGCTCGCCACGCGCCAGTCCCTCGCCACGCTCCCCGCGAAGCGCCGGAAGTCGAAGCCGGAGCCGTCGACGGCCTGCGGCAGGTACGGGGTAGTATCCGCCTCCGGCATCGTGAGCACCTCGATCGCCCCCCCGGAGGAGCCGGCCAGGCGGCCCAGCTCTTTGAGCATCGCCTCGTCGCTCAGCGTCACCTGTCCCTTGGCGGCCTCGGCATCCGGATGCAGCAGGTAGTGCAGGGCGCAATTGCCGGCGTCCTTGAACGCGCCCCAGATCAGATAGGTGCGGTGCTTCCCCCTGGTGAGCGCCACGTAGAGGAGCCGCAGGCTCTCCGCCAGCCCCTCGCGCTGCGCCAGCGCCTTGTGATCGGAGAGCTCCGCCGAGCCGATGTCGAGCACCACGCGCCCGCTTTCCTCGTGATACAGGGCCGTCTCGTCCTTGCCTGCGAACTCGGCCCAGCAAAACGGCAGGAAAACGATTGGGTATTCCAGCCCCTTGCTTTTGTGGATGGTGACCAGCTGTACCGCGGCCTCGTCCGTCTCCAGGCGGATCTCGTGTTCCTCGTGCTTCGGTTCCTCGGCAATCCGGCAGGCGAGCCAGTCGACCACCCCCTCCATGCCGAGGTGCCCCTGGACCTGGGCATGGTGGATGGTTTCGACCAGGTGCAGCAGGTTGGTGAGGCGGCGCTCTCCCATGGGAGCCGAGAGCAGTCTCCCCCTCACCTGGCGGCGCTCCATGAAACGGAGCGTCATCGCCATGCAGCCGCTCGCGGTCCAGACCTCATGGTAGCTGCGGAACTCCTCCAACACCTGCTCCCAGCCGCTCTCGTCTCCCATGAGCCGTGCCAGCTCCTCGCCGGAAACCCCGGTCAGGTCGGTGGCGAGGGCGCCGCGCAGCAGCGCCTCGTGCCCGGGTTCCGAGACCGCCGAGAGGATGGTCAGGAGCTCCGCCGCCTCCTCCGAGTCGAAGAGGTTGCCGGCGCTGCAAAGAACGCTCGGTATGCCGCGGCGGGTGAGGGCGCGCTGCATCAGGCGCGCCTGCCGGTTGGCGCGCACCAGCACGGCGATATCCCCCGGCTCCACGCCGCGCTCGCCGATCTTCAACCCTCCGCTCGCGCCGTCGCGCAGCAGCCGGGAGATCTCGGCCGCGACCGTCTCCGGGAGCAGGTCCCAGGCATCCCCCTTGTTGATCGGTTTGCCCGCCTCCTTGCGCGGGGCGAACCAGAGCTTGAGAGGTGCCGTGCTCTCCCCGCCCGCGGTCAATAGCTTCAGTTCCTGCTGCGCCGGCTCGACCGGGCTGAACGGGATCTCCTCGAACAGGAAGGGGGTGCCGTGCGAGGCAAAGACCGCGTTCACGCCGCGGATCAGGCTCGGCTCCGAACGCCAGTTTTCCAGCAGGGTATGGCGCGCCTTGGTTGCCTTGGCGGCACCCATGTAGGCGAAGATGTCGGCGCCGCGGAAACTGTAGATCGCCTGCTTCGGGTCGCCGATCAGGAAGAACGGGGCCGGGTGCGCGGCGGGGAAGACCGTGTCGAAGATGGCGAACTGCGTCGGGTCGGTGTCCTGAAATTCGTCAATCAGCGCCGCCTGGTAGCGCTCCCGGATCAAAGCCGGCAGTGTCGAGTCCTTGCGGGTGAGTGCCGCGTGCAGGTCGAGCAGCAGGTCGTCGAAGGACCTCACGTTCCGCGCCCGCTTCCGTCCGGGGAGCTCGCCGGCCAGGTAGTCGAAGAAGCCGCGTTTCAGGCCGAGGAGCCAGGCGTCGCTGTCGCACGGCTCTTCCGGGGCATCGGGGATGACGCTGGCAAACGGGTCGCCGCCGATCCGCCGCGCCATTGCGAGGAGGGTGGCGGGGGATATGCCGGCGGCGTTCGCCGCGGCGATTCTGTCGCGGGGGGCGCCGTAGCAGTTGATGCGCCAGTAGTCCTGCGCGATCTCCGTGAGGATGGTCCCCTGGTCCGTCATGAGCTCCGTGTTGCAGAGCGAGCCGCTTTCGAACGGGTTTTCCTGGAGCATGCGCTGGCAGAAGCCGTGGATGGTGAAGATCGCCGCCTCGTCGAAGGAGCGGACCGCGTTTGCCAGCAGGCGCCGGGCCCCGGCGTGATCCGGGATCGTCCGGAGCAGGCCCGAGAGGAGCAGGTCGCTGCTCTTGCTCTCCCCCTGCTCGAAGGCGCTCTCCGCTTCCTTGAGCCTTTTCCTGATCCGCTCCCTGAGCTCCTTGGTGGCAGCCTCCGTGAAGGTGACCACGAGGATCTCGGCAACGGACAGGCGCAGTTCCAGCACCAGCCGGAGGTAGACGCCGGCGATGGTGAAGGTCTTCCCGGTGCCGGCGCTCGCCTCGATCAGGTTGCGTCCGGCAAGGGGGGTGTTGAGCAGGTCGAATCGGTTCATTGGCACGTCAAAGCCTCGCAAACGGATAACATCAAAAATAAGTCAAAGACTCGCACACGGACAAAAGCAAAAAAGGGCGGAACAGGCAGATTAACCTAGGATTCTTTTGCTTAAGCCCTTGGACCCGGACTCTTGTTGATCTGCAGTCATCCGTCAGTTCCCGTTTGATCCGTGTGCGACGCTTTTCACTGTTTCTTTCCCTTCCCTGTCTGGTGCCCGAGAAACGGCTCCCAGACCTCGAGCGCGGTCGCCCGGAAATCGGCGTCCAGCGGCTCCTCGTCCCCGAAACAGCGCCGGTAGTGCTGGTCGTTTGCCTCCCC
>DATCHY010000140.1:0-2137 GCA_036508065.1 Geomonas sp.
TCCGCCGACACCCGTCTTTCCGGGGTCAACACCGGGGGCAGAAAGTACCGGAAAGGTGCCGCCGACTCGACGGTCGCCTTCGCGAAAAAACTGGGAGCCGCCACCATCCCGGACAACCTCTCCGAGGTTGTGGACAGGATCGCCCGCGCCGGCGCGACGCCGCTGGTGGTATCCTGCGACGCCGAGATCTTCGGGGTCATCAACCTGAAGGACATCATCAAAGGGGGAATTCAGGAGCGCTTCCTGCAACTGCGCAGCATGGGGATCAAGACCGTGATGGTCACCGGCGACAACCCGCTGACCGCTGCGGCCATCGCCGCCGAGGCACAGGTGGACGACTTCCTGGCCCAGGCCAAGCCGGAGGACAAGCTAAGGCTGATCAAGGAGTACCAGGAGGCCGGCTTCATGGTGGCGATGACCGGCGACGGCACCAACGATGCCCCGGCGCTCGCCCAGGCCGACGTGGCGGTCGCCATGAACACCGGCACTCAGCCGGCCCGCGAGGCGGCGAACATCATCGACCTGGACAGCAACCCGACCAAGCTCCTCGACATCGTAGAAGTTGGCAAGCAGATCCTCATGACCCGCGGGAACCTCACCACCTTCAGCATCTCCAACGACATCGCCAAGTATTTTGCCATCATCCCGGCGATGCTCCTCTCCATCTACCCCCAGCTTGGGGTGCTGAACGTGATGCATCTGGCTTCCCCCTTCAGCGCCATCCTGTCTGCGGTCGTCTTCAATGCCCTGATCATACCGGTGCTGGTGCCGCTCGCGCTCAAGGGAACCAAGTTCCGCCCCATGCCTGCCGAGAAACTCCTGATCCACAATCTGCTCCTCTACGGGGTGGGGGGGATGATCGCGCCATTCGTGGGGATCAAGGCGATCGACACGTTTGTCGGGCTGTTCGTGTAACAAGGCCGTAGAATCGGATGCTCAGGTAGGGTGGTGTAAACCTACCTTACGGAGAAATGAAACAGATGTGGGGGCGATCCGATCGGCCGCCCCTGCAGGAGGAAACCATCTATGAAAGAGATTCGTCCAGCCATATTGATGCTCGTCCTGTTCACCGTCATCTGCGGCGGCGTCTATCCGGCCGTCGTTACCGGCATCGCCCACGCCATCTTCCCGAAGCAGGCCAAGGGGAGTATGATCACCGATAAAAATAACCGGGAGATCGGCTCCAGCCTGATCGGTCAGCCTTTCTCGGATGCCAGGTATTTCTGGGGTCGCCCCTCCGCAAGCGCCAATTTCGGCTACAATCCTATGGCTTCCGGCGGCTCCAACTCGGGTCCCACCAATCCCGATTATCTGAAGACGGTGGGTGACCGGGTCAAGGCCCTGCGCGCTACGCGGATCACCGGGAGCATCCCTTCCGGCCTGGTGCAGGCCTCGGCAAGCGGCCTCGATCCGCACCTGACGCCTGAGTCAGCGGCACTCCAGGTGCCAAGGGTGGCGAAGGCGCGCGGCCTGGGGGAGGCGGAAATCAGGACGATTGTTGCCGCCCACACCGAGACGCGCCAGCTCGGTTTCCTGGGTGAGCCGCGGGTGAATGTGCTTGAGTTGAACCTGGCGCTGGATGGAAAGAGCCGGTGAACCACCAAATCGAAAGCTTAACCACGGAGGACACAGAGGATCACAGAGGGAAAGCTAAACAAAGAGGGAGGAACTCGAACAGCGGAAGATTGACTAACCAGGCCTGGATTTAAGTCCATTCCCGTTTTGGGTTATCCTCTGTGCCTGCGTGCTGAAGCGTGCACCTCCGATCTCTGTGGTCAGGCTTTTTTGCTTTATTAGTGTCCAGGTGTCAAGCTGGCCAAGGGATAAAACGCATGAGAAGTGACGAAGAGACGCGGCCATCGCCCGAGACGCTTTTGAAGGTCGCCCAGGCCGAGGAGGCCGAATACGGCCGCGGCAAGCTGAAGATTTTTCTCGGCTACGCGGCCGGCGTCGGCAAGACCTATGCCATGCTGGAGGCAGCCCATCAGAGAAAAGGCGACGGCAGGGACGTGGTGGCCGCCTACGTGGAGTCCCACGGCAGGTCCGAGACCGACCTCCTCCTCGAGGGGCTCGAGGTGGTCCCGAAGGCTGGCATCGACTACCTGGGGGTGCTCCTCCCCGAGATGGACATCGACGC
>DATCHY010000141.1:0-4646 GCA_036508065.1 Geomonas sp.
AATCAGCTTCTTTACCTCTTCCTGGCTCTTCCCGCAAAAGGAACAGATCAGCGTGTCGGAACGGTCATCTCTTCTGCTCACTTGGCACCTCCGGTGACGACATTTCTGGCCACTATGGAATCTATGATACCATAGGTCTTCGCCTCTTCACCCGACATAAAGTAGTCGCGCTCAGTGTCGGCTTCCACCTTCGCCACGCTCTGGCCGGTATGCTCGGCGAGCAGCTCGTTCAGCTGCACCTTCATCCGGAGGATCTCCTTGGCGTGGATGTGGATGTCCGAGGCCTGCCCCTGGAATCCGCCGATCGGCTGGTGGATCATGATGCGCGCGTTGGTGAGCGAAAACCTCTTCCCCTTCTCCCCGCCCGACAGCAGGAACGCCCCCATGGAGGCGGCCTGCCCGATGCAGATGGTGGAAACCGGGGCCTTGATATAGTGCATGGTGTCGTAGATTGCCATCCCCGCGGTGACCACGCCACCGGGGGAGTTGATGTAGAGGTGGATATCCTTGTCCGGGTCCTCGGCCTCAAGGAAGAGGAGCTGGGCGATGACCAGGTTCGAGACGTTGTCGTCGATGGGTCCGCCCAGGAAGATGATCCTGTCCTTCAGGAGGCGCGAGTAGATGTCGTACGATCTCTCGCCCCGGCCGGTCTGCTCCACTACTATCGGTACAAGCATGGGACGCTCCTAGTGTTGAATTTCAGCCTTGGGTACTTCGACGATTTTGGCGCGCTCCAGCAGGTACTGCACCGCCTTGTCCTCTCTCAGCTGGACGACCAGGTTCTCCTTGGCGCGCGCGTTGGTCTGGTACAGGTTGGCGACCGTGGCCGGGTCCTGCTTGGTCCCCGCGGCGATCTCGCCGATCTGACGGGCGATATCCTCGTCGGTCACCTCGATCCCCTCTTTATCGGCTACCGCATCCAAAAGCAGCGAACCCTTGACCTGGTCCCTCGCCACGTCCCTGAACTGGATCTTGTACCCATCGTCGGTAAGCCCCATCATCTCCAGGGAAAGCCGCTGGGAGGCGAGCCTCTGCTTGCTGTTCTCCAGCATCATGGCAACCTGACGGTCTACCAGGATCTCGGGGACTTCCAGATCGTTCTTCTCGACGAGTGACTTGATCAGGCGCTCGCGCAACTCGTTCTCCACCCGACGCTCTTCCTGGGCCTGCTGGAGCTCGCCGAGCTTTTGTTTCAACTCGTCGAGCGTCTCGAATTCGCCGAACTCCTTGGCGAGGTCGTCGTTCAGCTCCGGGAGTTCCTTGACCTTGATCTCCTTGATGGTGACTGCGAACTCAGCAGGTTTTCCCGCCAGGAGCTCGCTGCCGTAGTTCTCCGGGAAGCTGACCTTGATGGTCCCCTGGTCGCAGGCGCTCATGCCGACCAGCTGCTCCTCGAAGCCCGGGATGAACCGGCCGCTGCCGAGTTCGAGCTGGAAGTCCTCCGCCTCTCCTCCCTCGAACGGGACCCCATCGAGTGTCCCCAGGAAGTCGAAGATGACAAAATCGCCCTGGGCCGCAGCATGCCCCTCGGGAGCCGGCGCCAGCTGGGACAGGCTCTCCTGCATCTCCTTCAGACGCGCTGCCACCGCCTGGTCGTCCTGGACCAGCTGTTCCTTGACGACCTCAAGACCCAGATAGTCCTTGACCGCGACTTCCGGGAATACTTCGACGGTCGCGGAGTAACTGAACGGCTGGCCCGGCTTCAGGGGGTCGCTCTCGATCACCGGGTAGGAGACCGGGTTCAGCCCCTGATCGGTCACGGCCTTGAAATAGGTGTCGTTCACCAGGTTCTTCAGCACGTCTTCGGACATCTTGTCGCCGTAATGCTTCTCGATCAGCCCCATCGGGACTTTCCCCTTGCGGAACCCCTTGACGGCGGCATGCTTCCTTATTTCAGCGTAAGCCTTGTCGATCTCGGCGGTGACCTGCTGGGCCGGGATCTCGAAGTTTATCTTCTTCTTGATGGTGCTTAGCGATTCAACATTGATCTGCATCGTAAATCCTCTCTTTTGTGCGCTTTTATATGGCAGGCTATCTGCCGCAATGCATGGTGCATGCGTGTCAGGGCGGGAATCTGGTGACGGGTTTCCGGGGCTTCGGGTGGCAAGCTGCGGGGCCGAGGGACCGCTTCGGGCCGGCGCTTTTCCTTTTCCATAGATAACAAGAGGGTAAAATAACAAAGGGGGGGCGAGCTTGTCAACATAGAAATAGTATTACCGTTCCAGCCCAGGCGGGTTGTCGGATGCAGAGCGGGAGCCGGTCCGGCCATATCTACCCGCGTTTTCCCGGGCTGCCGGGAGCGGAAAGCTGAAAACGCGCAGCCGTCGGCATGCCCCGTGCTGCCTCGCGAGGAGCTCGGCGTCCGCCCTGCCCCGGAACAACCGGTACACTCCGACTCAGTACAGTAACACGAACAGCCCAAGAATGAAAGCCACCAGCGTCGTGATCCGCAAGGCAGGTACGATACGGCGAAGGCCGGGGAGTCGCCAGGCTCGGGCTGCCGGAGACGCCGATGCCGGACCGGAAACGGCAGCAAAGCAACAGGCACAGGATATTCTCCTGTGCCTGTTGCTACCGTTTATTCGCAGTGCGCTGTGGATTACAGCAGGTCGACTTTCTTGAGGACCACGAGGGAGCTTCGGTACGAGACGAACAGCACCAGCAGCCAGCTTACCAGCAAAAACGTGTTCATTGCCATCTCCTTTTTTGTTTTAGTACATCTCGCCGGCGTCCTCGCCGGTCAGTTCAGCCAGGGTCAGTTTTTTCGCATTCATCAGCTTCCAGACATAGGCGACATACGCCAGGACAAAGGGGACGGCTATGGCTACATAACTCATAACCGTGAGAGTATATTTGCTGCTTGAGGCGTTGTAGATGGTGAGGCTTGATTGCAGATCGGTCAGGGACGGGTAGAAGGCTGTGTTGCCGTAGCCGGCGAGGGAAAAGACCGCCAGGCCCACCAGCACGGTGCCGATCCCGCCAAACCAGATGCCGCTGTTCCTGCCCAGAAAGCCGGTGGCCACCACGCCGTAGATCACGGAGCCGAGTCCCCCCAGCAGCAGGACCAGCACGGCGGGCATCCCCAGCAGGTTGTGAAGGTATTTCCCCGGCTCCAGGAAGACCTTTCCCGTGGCCGGGTCAACGGCAAAGCCGTCCATGGTCATAAGGCCGAAGAGGACCGTCAGCAGAAAGGGGAGAGCCCAGAGCAGGTTGATCCAGCTCGCCCTGCGGGCCCGTTGCACCAGGGCCTCATGGGCCACGTGGTTCACGAGGTACATGGCACCGAGGGTCCGGGCCAGAAACACCAGGAACAGGCCGAAGGCAAGATTGAACGGGTTGAGCGCTGCTTCCAGCCCGTGGAACGCTGTCCCCCAGGTGACGGAGTTGTAGAGATTCAGGCTGAACCGGGAACCGGTGAAAAATGTCCCCACCGCTGCGCCGATCAGCAGGATACCCACGCTGCCGTTTACGAACAGGAAGATCTCATAGGTCCGCGCGCCCAGGACGTTGTGGGGCTTCTTGCGGAACTCGTAGCTGACCGCCTGGACCACAAAGGTGAAGAGGATGAGCATCCAGACCCAGTAGGCCCCGCCGAAGCTGGTGGCGTAAAAGAGCGGGAAGGCCGCGAACAGGGCGCCGCCGAAGAGGACCAGGGTGGTGAAGGTGAGTTCCCACTTGCGGCCCATGGCGTTGATGATGAGGGATTTTTCCTCCTCGGTGCGTGCCGTGGTGAAAATCAGGGTCTGCCCCCCCTGGACAAAGGTCAGGAAGAGAAAGAGCGATCCGACGACGGAGACGATCAGCCACCAGAGCTGCTGAAGAACTGAGATATCCAGGTTTCCTATCATGGTTTATGCCTCCGGTCCGATCTTGATTTGCTTCATCATAATGCGAATCTCCGCCAGCAGCAGCGCGGTGAACAGGGCCAGGAACATGAAAAAGGTGGCCTGCACGTTGCTCGCGGCTAGTTTGGTGCTTGCCACGCCAACCGGCAGCAGCCCCTGGATGGCCCAGGGCTGACGGCCCACCTCGGCCACAACCCAGCCGGCCTGTTGAGCCACATACCCCAGGAAGAGGCAGGCAAAGCAGGCCCGGTTCAGCCAGCGCTGGCCCTCAAGGGTACCACGGTAGGCGCTATAGAGCACCAGCAGAAAGATGAGCGGAAACAGGGTGCCGAGCCCAACCATGACACGAAACGCGTAGAAGGTGATGGCGACCGGTGGCGCTGCCTGGGCCGGGCTGTCCAGATAGCCGTAGCCGAGATCCTCCTTGTGCTGGTTGAAGCGTTCCAAGGCGGAGGCTGCGGCTGCCGCATCACCCTTCTCTTTGGCACCCTTGTAGTTGGTGAGTTCGGCCACCGCGATCTTGCCGGAGACCATGCGCTGTTGAGCACCGACGATGTTACGCTCGGCATTGCCGTACACCAGGTCGTTGATTCCCGGGACAAAACTGTCAACCTTACGGTTCGCCATAAGCGAAAGGAGGCCGGGTATCTTCAGCTCCTGATGGAAGGCAGGGAGGTTATCGCCAGGTTTCTTGCTGGAGTTGATGATCCCCAGGGCGACCACCGGTGCCTTTTCCTGTCCGTAGTAGAGCCCTTCCATGGCGGCGAGTTTCATGGGCTGGCGTTGGGCGATGTGGAAGGC
>DATCHY010000142.1:0-8976 GCA_036508065.1 Geomonas sp.
CAAGCTTCTTGGCAAACAGCTCCTTGCTCGCCTTGCCGCCCGCGGTCCGATCGAAGAGATCGCCGTACCTGCCGTCCCGCCAGAGGTCCAGTATCTGTTCGAAGTCCCGCAGCACCTCCTGTTCGAGGCCGCTGCGGCCGCGCGCGGCCTGGACCGGCAGCACCGAGACAACGATCAGCAAGAGCGCAATCAGAGATATCCTTCGCATAGCCACCCCCTTAAACAGAGATAAAACCAGGCCAATGATACCGCAAAAGGGTGAAAAAGCGAGGCGGCAACAGCAACTTCCGACTGCAGCAAGGGGGGATTGAGGGGGAAGGGGATCTGCAAACCGGGACGCGGAAGCGTACCAGGATGCGCTCCCACGCAAGGAGCGTGGGAGCTATGCCAGTCAAAACCTCGCACACGGATAACATCAAATAAGGGCGGAACAGGCAGATCAACCCGAGTCTCTTCTGCTTAACCTGCAGTACCTGCAGTTATCCGTCAGTTTCCGTTTAATCCGTGTGCGACGCTTTTCGCCCCCCCGTTTTACAGACTCCTGTCGGCTGCGGCGGCGAAGAGCTTCAGCTTTTCCATGAGTGCCGCGAATTTCTTCGGCTTCAGCGACTGCGGGCCGTCGGAGGAGGCGCGCTCGGGATCCGGATGCACCTCGATGATCAGCCCGTCCGCCCCCGCTGCAACGGCTGCGAACGACATGGGCGCAATGTAGTGGTAATCCCCGGTCGCATGGGAGGGATCGATCACGACCGGCAGATGGGTCTTCGCCTTCAGCACCGGAATCGCGGAGAGATCGAGCGTGTTGCGGGTCGCGGTCTCGAAGGTCCGGATGCCGCGCTCGCACAGGATGACCGACTGGTTCCCCTCGCTCATGATGTACTCGGCGCTCATCAGGAACTCCTGGATGGTCATGGACATGCCGCGCTTCAGGAGGATCGGCTTGTTGATCTGGCCGACCTTCTTCAGGAGGGCGAAGTTCTGGGAGTTGCGCGCTCCGATCTGGAGCATGTCCGCGTAGGAGGCGACCAACTCGACCGACTCGGGGTCGATCACCTCGGTGACGAAGGGAAGCCCGGTCAGATCCCGCGCCTTGGCGAGGAGCCTCAGCCCCTCCTCCTCGAGCCCCTGGAAGGAGTAGGGGGAGGTGCGCGGCTTGAAGGCGCCGCCGCGCAGCATCTGGGCTCCGGCGCTCTTGACCGCCAGGGCACTGGTGATGATCTGCTCCTCACTCTCGACCGAACAGGGGCCGGCCATGACCACCAGTTCCTTGCCGCCGATGGCGAGCGTGTCGGAGATCCGCACGATGCTCGGCTCCCTCTTCATCTCCTTGGAGGCGAGCTTGTACGGCTGCAGGATGGGGACCACGCTTTCGACCCCGTGCATGGACTCCAGCGCCTGGAGCACGCTCTTGCCTCTCTCGTCCCCCACCGCGCCGATCACGTCACGGGTCGTGCCGTGAATGATGTGGGGGGTGTACCCCAGTTCCTTGATCCGCTTGGTTACTTCATCCCGGTCCTTCTTGGCGGCTCCCGACTTCATGACGACGATCATAATCTCGCTCCCCTTGTCCCCCAAAAGCGAAAGGGCCGGAAGGATTGCCCCCCGGCCCTGTTTCGTGTCATCTATCGGTTTTGAGAACCGGAAAGGGGGGAGGATCCTGTCCACCCCGGCTTTCGGTTCGTTAATTTAGTTCCAGCTGCCCTAAATTACACCTCTACCCGGGGAGACGGCATAAAATAAAAGCCGCACCAAAAGTAAAAGTTAATAAAGGAAAAGTAGCCGGTGTTGTCCATGGCAGTAGAATTGCCAGTTTGCCGCGATGTTGTCAAGAGAAAAATGCACCGCCTGTGCCTCAAGGTATTTGACAATCCGCACCCTTTCCGCTAATTTGACTGCAATGCACGAGTGGCTCGCCGGTTACGGCTTTTTTTCCCTGTTCCTTCTTAGCTTCCTCGCCTCTACGCTGATTCCGCTCGGCTCGGAGTGGCTGCTGGTCGCCCTGCTCCTCGCCAGGAACGACCCGATGCAGGTGGTCGCCGTGGCGACCGCGGGCAATTACCTGGGAGCCTTGAGCAGCTATGGGATCGGACTGTACGGCGGGGAGTTCCTGAAGGTACGGGTCCTGCGTCTGGACGACAGCGCCACCCGGAAGGCGGAGCGGCTGTACCGGCGTTTCGGCTCGTACTCGCTGCTGCTATCCTGGCTCCCGATCGTGGGTGACCCGCTCTGCCTGGTAGGGGGGGTGCTCCGGGTCAACTTCTTCCGCTTTTCCCTGCTGGTCTTTTCCGGCAAACTGGCCCGCTACGCGGCCGTTGCCTGGCTGACCCTCAAGGGTGCGTCCCTCTGACCCAAGGAGTTTCAATGCTTTCCTGCAGCACCAAGCTACTCGAAAACGGCCTGCGCCTGGTGGCCGTTGACATGCCGCACCTGCACAGCGCGGAGATCGCGGTCTACCTGAAGGCGGGCGGTCGCAACGACCCCCCCGGCAAGGCCGGCATCTCCCATTTCCTGGAACACATGCTGTTTCGCGGCTCCAGCGAGTTCGCCTCCAACCTGGAACTCGAGATCGCCTTCGAGGCAATCGGCGGGAGCGTCAACGCGGCGACGGACGAGGAGACCACCTGCTACTTCTCGCGCATCCATCCGGACCAGATCCCGGAAGGGGTGAGGCTCTTCTCCTCCATGCTGCTGCAGCCGACGCTGGAAGGGATCGAGATAGAGAAGCGCATCATCACGGAAGAGGCGCTGGAGGACATCAACGAGCGCGGTGACGAGACCAACCCCAGCAACCTCGCCAGCCGCCTGCTCTGGCCCGGCCACCCGCTCGGCATGCCGACCATCGGCTACCTGGAGACCATCAGGGGATTCACCGAGGAGGATCTGAGAGGTTACCTGACCGACTTCTATGTCCCGTCCAACGCCCTCATCGTGGCCTCGGGAAGGCTCGACGCGGAGCGCTTCTTCGCCGCCTGCGAGGAGCACTTCTCGCGCTGGGGCGGCCCGCAGCCGCAGGCCCCGATCCCGGCGCAGGCGGAGCAGGACGAGCCCCAGTCGCTTTTCGTCAAGGACTCCGACAGCCAGGTCAACCTGCAGATCGCCTTTCGCGGTTTCGCACGGCGGGACCCGCGCATCATGGGGCTGAGACTGATCCGCCGCATCCTCTGCGGCGGCGGCAGCTCGCGGCTGCACCTCTCGCTCAGGGAGAAGCTCGGCATCGTCTACTCGGTGGACGCCTCACTTTCCGCCTACGAGGAGACCGGCGCCTTCGCCATCGAGCTTGCCACCGCACCGGAAAACCTGGCGCTGGCGGTCTCGGAGGTGCTCAGGGAGGTGAAGAGTCTCTCCTTCGAGGAGATCGATGCCGCTGAGCTTCAGAGGGTGAAGGAAGGCTACTTTTACGACCTGGAATACAGCAGCGACTCCACCTACGAGATGCAGGTCCGTTACGGCTGGGGCGAGCTGATGAACCTGGTGCGGACTCTCGAGGAGGACCGGATCGAGGCCGCGGCGATAACGGCGGCCGAGATCGGAGCGAGCGCACGCGCCATCTTTGCCCCCGGGAACCTGAACCTCGTCGCGGTCGGCCCCTGGAAGGCGGGCACCCGGCGCGCGGTGGAGAAGCTGATCAAGGAATTTCACAAGGGGTGGGGCAAACAGTAATCCTCGACGCCGACCCTTAAGGCAATTACATACAACTCAAAATCCTCACCACAGAGGGCACAGAGGAACACAGAGGAAAACCAAAGGCCAAGGTCTTTTTGTTCCAAGCTTAAATCAGGTTTAGAATTTACTCTCTGTACCGCTGTCGTGAGGCTTTGTGCTTTGGGTTGCTTGTGATTGGTCGACTGGTGCTGAATAGTTACGTCAAATCAAATAAGCATGCGGACGTTCCTTCCGTGCGTAGAGTACGCATTGCATGCGTCTCCTTAACCAAGTTGAGGGGACATTAGTCTTGGCGATTGCTACAGTGCTGAGACGCATGCAATGCGTCTCTACAGGATTGAAAGGATTTTGGTTAACCTGCCGTTATCCGTTCAATCCGTCAAATCCGTGTGCGGATTTTGATTTATGCTTCGACCCTTTTATTCAGATAGTTTCGTATATTTATTTACGCAGGAGACATAGATGACGACAGCAATACTACTGATGGCCCACGGGAGCAGGATTTCCGAGGCGAATGACGCGGCGCGCGAAATCGCGGCGCGGGTAAAGACGATGACGCAATTCGAGATCGTAGAGGTCTCCTTCCGCGAGCAGCACCTGCCGAACATCCAGCAGGGGGTGGATAGCTGCGTGGCGCAGGGGGCGAAGCGCATCCTGCTGGTACCCTACTTTCTCTACCTGGGGGCTCATGTGCTGGAGGACCTCCCCGACGAACTGGCACAGGCCAGAGAGCGCCATCCCGGCATCGAAATGGTGCTCGGTAAGCACCTCGGCGTACACCACAAGCTCGCCGAGATCGTGGTTGAGCGGATCGCAGAGAGCCTTACCGAAGAGAGGTGGCACTGATGTCGGTACATCTAACTCCCGAGCAGATCGAGGCGGAATCCTTCCGGATCATCGAGGCCGAGGTTGGCCCCCACAACTGGTCCCCGCGTGAGTGGCCCATCGTGCGAAGGGCCATCCACACCAGCGCCGATTTCGACTACGCAACGACCATGTGCTTCTCCCCGAACGCGATCGAAAGCGGCATCGCGGCCCTGAAGGCCGGGTGCGGCATCGTCACCGACACGACCATGGTCATCTCCGGGATGAGCAAGGAGCGGCTCGCCCCGTTCAAGATAAAGGTTTCCTGCTACGTGGCGGACCCGCAGGTCGCCAAGGACGCCAAGGCGCAGCTGATCACCCGTTCCATCCTCGCCATGCGCCGCGGGGGAAGGGACGCCAGCAACGGCATCTTCGTGATCGGCAACGCCCCCACCGCGCTCTTCGAACTGATCAGGCTGATCCGCGAGGAGCGTGTCACGCCCAAGCTGATCGTGGCGCTGCCGGTAGGCTTTGTCGGGGCCGCCGAGAGCAAGGAGGCGCTGAAGGAACTCGCACTGTCCTATCCGAGCCTCCCCTTCATCACCAACACCGGGCGCAAAGGTGGCTCCAACGTCGCCGCTGCAGTCATGAACGCCATTTTGATCCAGGCTTCGGGCTAAGCAGGCGAGATAACCGAGACGGCTGAGGTTCTGCCGCATGGCAGCGCCTTTACGCCCAGTTTCACCCGTCTTCCCAGACGGATTTCATTTACTCCCATCCGTATCAAACTGGAATGCCTATGAACGGTAAAAAACTCAGATACGGCTACACAACCGGCTCCTGCGCCGCGGCCGCAGTCAAGGGCGCCGCCCAGATGCTGCGGGACCAGGTGCTGGTTGACGAGGTTGAGATCCACCTCCCCTGCGGCGAGACCGCCCGTTTCCGCCTGCAAGGCTGCCAGCTGCGCGACAACACCGCCTCCTGCTATGTGGTGAAGGATGCCGGCGACGATCCCGACGTGACCAACGGCGCCGAGATCCACGCCACAGCCCAGGTCGAGTTCTTCACCAAGCACCACAGCATCATCATCCAGGGCGGGACCGGCATCGGCCGGGTAACCAAGCCGGGGCTCGCCGTCCCGGTCGGGGAGTGGGCCATCAACCCGGTGCCGCGCAGGATGATCATGGAGGTGGTGAAGGAAGTCTTCGCCGTGCGCTGCGTCCCCGCCACGTTCACCTTCACCATCAGCATACCCAACGGAGAGGAGCTGGCCAAGAAGACGCTCAACGAGCGGCTCGGCATCGTCGGCGGGCTCTCCATTCTCGGCACCAGCGGGATCGTGAAGCCGATATCGGCCAAGGCCTGGACCGATACGGTGGACGCTTCCATCGACGTGGCGCTTGCCTGCGGCAGCCGGACGGTGGTCCTTTCCACCGGGAGGAGCTCCGAGCTGGCGGTGCAGCGCCAGCTCGCCACAAAAGGGGCGTTGAGCGAGGAGGCCTTCGTGATGATGGGAGACCACTTCGGCTACTCCCTCATGAGCTGCGCCCGTAAGGGGGTGCCGCTGGTCGTCGTCGCCGGGCAATTCGCCAAGATGGTGAAGATCGCCTGCGGCCACCGGCAGACCCATGTTTCCTCCTCCGACCTCGACCTGGCGATACTGGCGGACTGGCTCAGGGAGAATCCCGCCGTGGCTCATCTGGAGCCGATCGCCCGTGAAGCCAACACTGCCCGCCATCTGCTGGAGGCCTCCGACTACGACCAGGCGCTGATCGAGCTGGTCTGCGGCAGGGTGGCCAAAGTCTGCGCCCTCTGCGTGCCCGATCTCCCGGTCCGGGTCTTTCTGGCAGGTTACCAGGGCGAGATGCTCTACTGCGTTTAAATCGTACAACGACTCAACGACTTACCTTTGTAATAGGGAGCGGCTATGCCAGAGCAGAAGATATACCTCGTCGGTGCCGGGATCGAGGGCTGGGAAGGGTTCGGGAAGCAGGCTCTGGAGGCGATAGACAACGCCGAGGTGCTGATCGGGCACCAGCGCCTCCTGGAGATCTTCCCCAACTTCAAGGGGGAGAAGCGCCTCCTGGAGGACCTCTCCATCATGCTCGAATACCTGAAGACCACGAGCAAGCGCACCGTCGTGCTCGGCTCGGGGGATCCCAACTTCTTCGGGGTGGGGCGCTTCCTGCTGCGCAACCTCCCGAAGGAGCGGGTGGAGATCTTCCCGAACGTGACCAGCGTCCAGTACGCCTTCGCCAGGATCAAGGAGCCGTGGGACGACGCGACCTTCGTCTCGGTGCATGGCAGGGGGATCAAGCCCGCCCTGGACCGGATCATAGCCTCGGAAAAGATCGCCATTCTCACCGATGGCGTCAACACGCCGTCGGTCATCGCCCGCGAGCTGATCAGCCGCGGCGCCGAGGGGTACGAGGCGTGGCTGTGCGAGGACCTGGGGCTGCCGACGGAGAAGTTCACCAAGACCGACGTGCGCGGGCTCGCTGAGATCACCTGCTCTCCGCTCAACATACTGATCCTGATCAAGACCTGGGAGCCGAACCTGCAGAACTACCCGGTCATCGGCATCCGCGACGAGGAGTTCGCCACGGTGAAGAAGCTGATCACCAAGGAGGAGGTCCGGGCCGTTACACTCGGCAAGCTCCAGCTGCAGGACGACCTGGTGATGTGGGACATCGGCGCCGGCAGCGGCTCCGTCTCCATCGAGGCGGGGAACCTGATGCCCAACGGCCGGATCTTCGCCCTGGAGAAGAACCCCCTGTACCTGGGCTACCTGAAGGACAACTTCAAGAAATTCGCCGCCAGGAACGTCCTCTTGATAGAGGCCTGCGCGCCCGAGGGGCTCGAGGATCTTCCGGATCCGGACCGGGTCTTCATCGGCGGCTCCGGCGGCATGCTGGAAGAGATCATCGAGGCGGTGGACAAGCGGTTGAAGCCCGACGGGTTCATCGTCATCAACGCGGTGACGCTCGACACGCTGACCAAGTCGGTGGAGTTCCTGGAAGACCACGGCTACACGGTCGAGGTGACCTGCGTCAACATCTCCAAGACCCGCACCCTCACCGAGTACAAGATGTTTGCGGCCCACAACCCGGTCTACGTCATCGCGGCCTGGAAGGGGGAGGAGTAGTGGCCGTAATCTACGCCGTAGGTGTGGGCCCCGGCGACCCGGAGCTCTTGACCAGGAAGGCGGAGCGGATCCTTCGGAGCGCGGACGTCATCTGCGCCCCGACAGGTGCCGCCGAGGCGGGAAGCTACGCGCTTTCCATCGTCGAGGAGTTCATCGACCGGAGCCGCCAGGAGGTGCTGGTCCAGGTTTTTCCCATGGTGAAGGACCAGCAGGGACTCGACCCGTTCTGGGAGGAGGCCGCGGACCAGGTGGCAGGCCGCATCGCCCAGGGAAAGGACGTAGCCTTCATCACCATCGGGGATCCCTTCCTCTATTCCACCTATCTCTACATCCACCGGATATTCCTGGCCAAATACCCCGAGATCCGGATCGAGATCGTCCCGGGCATCTCCAGCATACTCGCGGCCTCAGCCGCCTCCGGCGTGCCGCTCGGTCTCGGTGGCGAGAAGATCGCCATACTCCCAGCGGCCTACGAGGATGACGAGCTCAGAAGGACCCTGGAAGAGTTCGACACCGTCATACTCATGAAGGTGAACCGCGTCTTCGACAGGGTCTATGCGGTGCTGAAGGAGCTCGGGCGTGAGCGGCAGGGAGTGTTCGTGCGCCGGGTCGGCTCCGGCGAGGAAGAGATACATTTCGATCTTGAGGCGCTGGTGGGTCAAAAGCTCGACTACCTCTCCATGCTGATCGTGAAGAAAGGCGGATGGTAACTTCCCCGCAAGACCTCGGACCAGCGTCGATTTCCTGTACATCCCCTGAAGAAAGCCGGCTACCAAGCATCCCATCAGCAAGCGGTCCAGGTCGCAAGCCCAATGAGGGCTCTCGAACCTCAAAGCAAAAAGCATGACCACAGAGGTCACAGAGGTACACAGAGGAAATCTAAAAACGAGGATCGGTTTAAAACCAAAGATCTTTGTTTAGCTTTCCTCTGTGATCCTCTGTGATCCTCTGTGGTTAAGCCCTTTGACATGAGACGATGACTCAATATAAACACACTGAGCATTTACAAAGAAAGGTACTTTTCGTGAACCCTGCAACAGAAGTCTATTTCGTCGGCGCCGGTCCCGGCGATGCCGAGCTTATCACCGTTAAGGGCGCCCGACTCCTGAGGGAGGCGGACGTCGTCGTCTATGCCGGGAGCCTGGTGGACCGCGAACTGGTGCGAACCTACGCACCGGAGGCCCGGGTCTTCGATTCCGCGGGGATGAACCTGGAGGAGACCACCCGCGCCCTGGCGCAGGCTGCGCTCGCCGGGGAAAAGGCGGTCCGCCTGCACACCGGAGATCCCTCCATCTACGGCACCATCCAGGAGCAGATGGAGGAGCTGGACCGGCTCGGGATCGGCTATCAGGTGGTGCCGGGGG
>DATCHY010000143.1:0-5239 GCA_036508065.1 Geomonas sp.
TGATCGAAGGGGCGAGGACCGGCTTCATCGTCGATTCGGTGGCCGAGGTGCTCATGATCCACAAGAGCGCCATCGAACCGGCTCCCCACCTCTCCTCCGACCAGGCGAAGCTCCTGGCGCGCATGGCCAACCTGGAGAAACAGAAGCGGATGATACAACTGATCGAACCGTCGAACCTGATAGAGACTCGGGACCTGGCCGGTATGGCCAAACTGGCGGCGTAAGACAAGGCTCCCGCGAGGGGCGCCCCTACTGAACAGGTTTCTGTAGGGAGACCCCTCGCGGGTATCAGCTTTGGAGAGGTAAACAACATGATCAAACTACTTATCGTCGACGACTCGGCGCTGATGCGCCGCCACCTGACCAATCTGTTTCAGGCCGAAGGCGATTTCCTCATCAGCCAGGCGCGTAACGGCACCGAGGCTGTGGAGGCGAACCGCGACTTCAAGCCCGACGTGGTGACACTGGATATCAATATGCCAGAGATGGACGGCCTGACGGCGCTTTCCCTCATCATGGCGGAGCGCGCCGTGCCGGTGGTCATGGTCTCGTCCCTGACCGAGAAGGGAGCGCTTGCTACCTTCGAGGCCCTCAATCTCGGCGCGGTTGATTTTGTTACCAAGCCGGGCGGCACGATCTCGCTCACCATTGACTCGATCAGCAAGGAACTGGTGACCAAGGTCCGTGGCGCCTCTCGCGCCAAGATCAAGGCAAATGGCGTCAGGGGACTGGCACAGCGGCTGCGCGAGGAGCGGGAAAAACCAGCACCCCGGCCCGTTGCCGTTAGGCGCGGGCTTGCCGGAGATGGGGTGGTGCTGATCGGCGTCTCGACTGGCGGCCCGCGCACGCTCGAGGATATTTTGCCCCTGCTGCCGCAGGATTTCCCCTGGCCGATACTGGTGGCCCAGCACATGCCCCCTGCCTTCACCCGCCCCTTTGCGGAGCGTATGAACGGGCTTTGTCATCTGAATGTCGTGGAAGCTTCCCAGCCGATGCCGGTGGAACCCGGAACCATCTATATCGGCAAAGGCGGGGCAGACATGGTACTGGGACAGCGAAACGGGAAACTGACCGTGCTAGCCAAGCCGGAAAACAGCGGGTTCATGTGGCACCCGTCGGTGGAGCTGATGGGACGCTCCGCACTGGAATTCTGTGACCCGGTAAACCTGATGGCGGTCATGCTTACCGGAATGGGGTACGACGGGGCCGACGCCTTCGCCGAGATAAAGAAGCGGGGGGGGCGCACCATCGCTGAGTCGGAAGCATCCGCCGTGGTCTTTGGCATGCCGGCCGAGCTCATCAAGCGGGGCGGCGCCAGCGTGATACTGCCGGCGGAAAAAATAGCAAGCCAGATCAACGTCTGGGTCGGTCGCTAGAGCCGTGAAAGGTAAAAGGTATCTTGCACCGATTTTAGAGAGGTACACCAATGGCACTTGTGAAAAAAACGGTTCGCGAAGTGATAGAGACGGATGAACGGAAACAGGGGCGGGACTGCTCCACCCTGCTTAGGCAGCTTTCCGACCCAAGTCCGGCAGCACGGCGTTGGGCGGTTAAAGACCTGATCGACTGCCCTGATGTGTCGGACGCTCTTGTCGAGTTGTTGGGGCGGGAGGCTGACTCCTCGGTGCGGGAAATAATCCTGACCACCCTGACCAAACGGGCCGACGAACAGGCGGTGGCCGGTCTGGTGGAGTGCCTGAGAAGCGAGGATGCTTCGCTTCGCAACGAGGCCATTGAGGCGATGAAGCTTCTGCCGGACGAGGTCGCGCCCATCATGGGCATGCTTTTGGCAGACGCGGATCCGGATGTGCGCATTTTTGCGGTGAACGTCCTGGAATCGCTTCGTCACGAGAAGGTGGAAAAATGGCTCAAAGAGGTCATTGAACGCGATCCGCATGTGAACGTCTGCGCCACCGCGGTGGATCTTCTTGGTGAAGTCGGGACGCCATATTCCCGGGAAGCCCTGGAAAACCTGGAATCGCGTTTTCCGGGCGAGCCCTACATCCGTTTTGCGGCCGATCTTGCCCTGAAGCGCATCCTATCCATCTGAGGCGTCATGGCCGAAATAACTATAAGCATGGAAGATTTCCTCAAATTCAGGGAATACTTCTATCGAAAAACCGGGATCCAGTTCGACGACGCGAAGCGTTATTTCGTGGACAGGCGTCTTATCGAGCGTATCGAGGCGACCGACTCCAGGAATTTCCGCAACTACTTCATGCTGCTGCGCTTCGAAGCATCCGGCGACGAGTTGCAGACCCTTACCAACCTGATGACGGTCAACGAAACCTATTTTTTCCGGGAGGAATACCAGTTCAAATGCCTGGTCAACTCCATTTTGCCGGAGCTGACCAAGTCCAGGAAGGAAAACGGCCCGATACGTATCTGGTCGATGCCCTCCTCGTCGGGAGAAGAGGCCTACTCCATTGCCATGTACCTGCTGGAATACTGGCCCGGCATCAACCAGTGGGATGTCGAGATCATCTCCTCCGATATCGACACCAAAATCCTGTCCCTGGCCCGGCAGGGACGCTATTCGACCCGCTCGGTTGCGAACCTGCCCAAGAACCTTTTGGCAAAATACTTCAGCGCCAGCGGCGACTGGTACCAGATAGGCGACGATTTGCGGCAGGCGGTGGAGTTCACCCGGGTGAATCTGATGAATCCGGCTGACGTGCGCGGCTACCGCGGTTTCGACGTGATCTTTTGCCGGAACCTTTTGATCTATTTCGACGACCTGTCCCGCCGGCAGGCAGCGGATACCTTTTACGACGCGCTGCACCCGGGGGGGTTCCTGTGCCTTGGACACTCGGAATCCATGAGCCGCATCTCTTCGCTGTACCAGGCCCGCAAATTTTCGGATTCAGTTGTGTACCAAAAATCGAAGGAGGTCCGATGAAGCGGATCCTGATCGTTGATGATGCCGCCACTGTGCGCATGTACTACCGCCTGATCCTGGAAGAGGCCGGTTACCTGGTGGTCGAAGCGGTGAACGGCATCGAGGCCATGGAAAAGTCGCTGCAGGACAGCTTCGACCTCTACATAGTCGATGTGAATATGCCCAAACAGGACGGTTACGGCTTCCTGCGCGATTTGCGCGGCAGGGAGGAACTCCGGCAAGTGCCCGCGCTCATGGTCTCCACGGAGGCCGCCTCCCAGGACCGGAAGCGCGCCTATGTCGCGGGAGCCAACCTCTATCTCGTCAAACCGGTGAAACCAGAGGAGCTGCTGGTAAATTGCCGTCTGCTGCTCGGGGAGGTCCACCCGTGAATCCACTTCTGGAACAATTCATCTCCGAATCCCGCGAGGCGTTGCAGGGCATCAGCGAAAAGCTCATGCAGCTTGAGAGCGAACCGGGCTCCGCGCTTCTTATGACCGAGCTGTTCCGCTTTGTTCACACACTCAAAGGGAACTCGGGCCTGTTCGATTTCCCCGAACTGACCCTTGTGCTCCACGCCGGCGAAGACCTGATGGATGCCGTGCGCGACGGCAGGGTCGCCTATTCCCTGCAACTGGCCGATTTGCTGCTGGATGCCATGGATTTTGTCGGCATGCTCTGCGACGAAATAGAGAAAAGCGGCACTATCGATGCCAGCTATGCCGGCGATGCCCAGCGCCTGGCGCAGACACTTCGACAGATGATCGGCGTTACGTCGGGTGATGACGGCGCTTCCGGGACGACGGCTGCGCCTGACCCCGGGAAGGCACAGGACGCTGCGCAACCTCTGCTTTTATCCGGAATACCGGAACGAATCAGGATGGACGCCTACCGGGCAGCTGCCGGGGGAACTGCGCTCCACTTTCTTTGCTACACCCCGGCGCAAGAGTGCTTTTTCCAGGGGGACGATCCCTTCTTCCAGTCCCGCCAGACTCCGGGAATCCTCTGGGGCAGCATTGCGGCGCGAAAGCCCTGGCCGGAACTCTCCGAGCTGGATGCCTACAGCTGCGTGCTGGATTTCCATATGTTGTCCGACGCGCCCGTCGAGGAGTTGAGGGAGTATTACCGCTATGTTTCCGACCAGCTGAAGATAATGCCGGTTTCAGCACAAAGTCTGCTACTCGCTCCGGGGGATGGTGCAAGGCCGGAGCAGGCTTTTGTCGCCGCCGGCCCGGCGACGGAAGCCAGCGCTGTCATTGAGGCTGATTCGCATCAACAACAGGTCCGCGTGGCGGCGAAGGCGATTATCGCCGTGCAACGGGAGATCCTCTCCCTGCCGGACGACGTCTCCTGGGTCGTCGGACGGTTTCAAGCCGTGGCCGCCTCGCTTGAGGGGTGCCTGCGGGTGACCGGCCCGGGTGACGTGCTTCCCGGCTTGCAGGCAGCCTCGGAATGCGCCGTCGCCGAGCGGACTGCGGCTCCGCTTCTGGCCTGGTTCGAGGAGTATGCCGGCGCTACGGCTGCCGGAATGTCGCTGGAGCCGGACGTCCTTGGTGCGGCTGCCAACGGTGAGCCTCTGGCGCAAAACCGCAGGACCGCAACAGGCACGGAATCTGCGGCATTCCGGGCGATGCCGCCGGACGGCGACGTCAAGTTCGGACGCCGCGCCGATGATGCCTACAGTGCGGCGAAGAGAATCAAGGTCGATCAGACGAAGATCGACCGCCTGATGAACCTGATCGGCGAAATGGTGGTGGCGAAAAACGCGCTCCCCTATCTGGCTGGTCGGGCCGAGGCCGTTTACGGGGTGCCGGAATTTTCCCGCGAGATCAAGGCGCAGTACGCCGTCATCAACCGAATCGCCGAGGAAATGCAGGACTCAATCATGCAGGTGCGTATGATGCCGGTTTCTTTCGTGTTCCAGCGTTTTCCCCGTCTGGTTAGGGACACCTCCAACAAGCTTGGGAAGGAAGTAAACCTGGTGCTTGAAGGGGAGGAGACCGAAGCCGACAAGAACATCATCGAAAGCCTGGGGGACCCACTGGTACATATTGTCAGGAACAGTCTCGATCATGGCATAGAGCTTCCTGAAGTCAGGATTGCGGCAGGCAAGCCGGCGGCAGGAACCCTGACCATCCGTGCCAGCCAGGAGGCCGACCGAGTCGTCATAGAGATTCGCGACGACGGCAAAGGGATAGACCCTGAAGTAATCAAGCGCAAGGCGTATGAAAAGGGGATCATCGACGAGGATCGGCTGGAGCGGATTTCAGACCATGAGGCGGTGAACCTGGTGTTCGCCTCCGGTTTTTCCACGGCCGAAACGATCTCGGACCTCTCCGGGCGCGGCGTCGGCATGGACGT
>DATCHY010000144.1:0-2849 GCA_036508065.1 Geomonas sp.
GGGGAGCACCCGCGAGGCAGATTCCGAGCACCAGGTGCGCCAGGGCGGTGAAACGCTTGCAATAGGAATAGAGCAGTATGAAGGCGAGCGCCACCGGCGAAAGGTAGAGGCAGAGCGGGTTCAGCATCCGCGCGGCGAACAGCATGAGGAGCACGGAGAGGGCGATGAAGACCAGCACGGCACCGCGGCCCAAAAGCCCTGCGGGGATGGCGCGCCCGGCGGTGCGCGGATTCCGCCCGTCGATCTCCGCATCGATGACGCGGTTTAGCCCCATCGCGGCGGTGCGCGCCCCGACCATGGCGCAGACGATCCACCCGGCCTGGGCGAGCGTCGGCACTCCCCGGGCCGCGAGGAGCGCTCCGGTGAAGGCGAACGGCAGCGCGAAAATCGTGTGGGAGAACTTTATCATCTCCAGGAAAACCCGCACCCTGGCGTACAGTGTCATCTCAACTCCTGCCTTGCTGCACATACCGACCTTTCCGGTCCCGCCGGATCAGAGGAAGCCGTACTCCCGCCATCTCCTCTCCACCAGGCCGCTTATATTGGGATCCTGCTTCAGCTCCTCAAACTCCTGCTCTCCCCCTTCCTCCGGGAGCTTGCGCGTCGCGTCGATGCCGAGGTATCCGTCGCCCAGCACCAGGTCCCGCGGCAGCCGGGCTCCGTTTAACGCCTGCCAGAAGGCGCCCTCCAGGTTGAGCGCCTCAGGGGTGGCGTCAACCACCACCAGGAGCTTCCCCCGTTTGAGCCAGCCGCTGTCCCGCAGCGACTCCAGCACGCGCACCCCCTGACCGGGGGCCGACTTCCTGATGGCGACGACCGCGCAGCCATGGAAGATCCCCTCCAGCGGCTGCATGATGTCGACGATCTCCGGGCACTGCCTCCGGCTCACCGGGAGCAGCAGCCGCTCCGCTGCCTTGGCCAGGAAACAGTCCTCCATCGGGGGAGGGCCGACCACGGTGGCCTGGCAGATCGGGTCGATTCTGTGCGTGATGCAGCTGACGCGCAGCACCGGGACCTCTTCGCCCGCGTCGTAGCGGCCGGTGTGGTTGCCGAAGCGCCCCTCGTTGCGGGTCTCTCCCGGCTCGATATACCCCTCGACCACCAGCTCCGCATGGGCCGGGACCAGCAGGTCGGAGCTGAGACAGCGCACCATCTCGACCGGCTCCCCCCGGAGGAATCCGGCAAAGGAGAGCTCGTCAAGGGGCTCCGGCAGGGGGAGGGTAGCGGCCAGCGTGAGCCAGGGGTCAGCTCCGACGGCGATCGCCACCGGCATGCCCTGCCGCGCCGCCGCGTACTTTTCATGGTGGCCGAAGCCGCCGCTGCCGCGCTTCCAGCGGATTCCGGCGTTTTGGTCATCGAAGATCCGCACCCGGTACATGCCGCAATTGCCTGTGCCGGTCTCGGGGTCCCGGGTGAACACGAGGGGGAGCGTGATGAAACGCCCGCCATCCCCGGGCCAGCTCCTGAGAAACGGGTAACTGGCGAGGTCCGGGACGCGCTGCACCACCTCCTGGCACGGGGCGCTCTCGACCAGCAGCGGGGGGGGGGCGTCGTTGGGAAGGAGGAGCAGCCGCTCCATGCGCTCCGTCAAGGCGCCCAGGTCTGCCACCCCGAGCGCGAGGGCCATCCGGGCATACGAGCCGAAGAGGTTGGTCGCTACCGGGAAACGGCTCCCTTTCACCCTGCAAAAGAGAAGCGCCTTGCCGCCGCCCGCAAGCTTACTCTGCCGGTCGGTGATCCGGGCGATCTCCAGGTCAGGGTCGACCTCCGCCTCCACCCTCTGGAGTTCCCCCAGGGCGTCCAGCCTGGCAAGAAAACCGCGTAAGTCCCTATAGGCCATGCACACCCCGGAAATATCCTCAACTCCAAGTTTTTATCACTTCCACCGGGCGATGACAATGTTTTTCTTGCCACCCGAACTCCGGCAGACCGCCCCACGCGGGACTGCACGCGCTGTCTGCGGGCGCCGGAAAAGTGCCGCCGGATACACTTTCGATTAATGCGTGTTAATATCTATCATCCAGAGCGGCAATGCCTACGAGCCTCTTGTTCAAGGGGGGGAAGAGGCGCTGAGCGAAATACCTAAGAGTTTCGGGCAGCTCGGCACCGAAGGAGAATAGTTGCGCAAACTTTGAACAGTGGCATATTGATAACGAGTTGCAAAACCTGTCCTGCCCGGCGATAAAAACGACGCATTTACGGATCGTTACGGTATTGCGAGACGCACAGTTCTTTGTGGCACCTTGTGTGTAAGACAAAAGCCAACGATGAACAAAAGGGGGCCACCATGAAAGCCCACACGATAGAAACCGGACTGATCGAAACAGCAATTCGTCACAGCATCAGGACTGCGCTCATTTCACTGGCATTGTTTTTCGCAGGGTGCGGCGGTGGCGGCGGAGGAGCAGGGAGCGCGCCCGCCGCGGTAAACAGCGTTTCGAGTTCGCCCGCAGTGCAGACAGCAGCAAGCTCCTTCACGATGACAAGCGACAACTACGGGATGGAGAACGCGACCTATCTGGCGGCCAGCAACTCCTCACTCGGCACCGTGCTGCGGGCGGCCATCGCTTCCAGCATGACCGACCAGAACTTCAAGACGGTGTCCCGGATCGATATTCCTGCCGGCGCGGCCCCCGCAGGCGTTTACTCCCTCGGGGCGGCAACGGCCAGCACCCCGGCCTTCCCCGGAAGCCTCTACTTCTTCAACGGCCACCAGTCGACCCTGCTCAGGACCGTGGGCGGGACCATAACCTTCACCTCTTACGGCAGCAATTCCGGCGACAGGATCTCCGGGTCGTTCAGCGCGGTCGTCGAGGACGGCGGCGACCCCTCCACCCCGAAGGCGAGCT
>DATCHY010000145.1:0-2459 GCA_036508065.1 Geomonas sp.
TTGCGCCTGTTGTCTTCAACCATTTGACATTTTCTACGGGGCTGCAGGGAGGGGGACAATCGGGTTTTGACTGTAGAGACGCATTGCATGCGTCTCGGGACCTATCGATAAGCCGGGCTTGAGGGGCGAAGACGCATGCAAAGCGTCTCCACCCTGGAGAGGAGCATTGCCGCCGCGCAAGATCGGCTCAGGCCGCCTTTCTCTCCTGGTGCACCAGCCCGCAACGCCTGAGCTCCTTCTCCAGTTTCCCCTTGCTTATCCCGAGGGCGCGGCAGATGCTCTCGCTGTCACAACTGTAGCGATCCATCGCCATCAGCAGGAGGGCCTTCTTGAGCGATCCGGACAGCTTGTCCATGACATGATCCTTAGCCGTTGCCGAGATAAGGGTAAAGAACGGTTCAAGGTGTTTTTCAAAGAGCTTGGCGCTCTCCTCCACATGCATCCTGCGTTCTGAGTCCATATGCTTCACCCTTATCATGTTGGCTGCGATATCGGCCATATTCTCTTTCACGAAGCTCAGTGTTTCCCAATCGTTATCCACAGTCAGCACCCTTACCGCCGCACCGTTTTCAGCCGTCCCGTCTTTTTTCACCAGCGTCACCTCGATAGCGCGATAGCGGTAGGTACCGGGCCCCTGCGTCGCATCCTTGCATCTGTATCCCATGATTGTCCCCTCTGATTGCCAAGTTCATGTGAAGTTAATGCCGAGTCCGCCGGCACCGAGTTCCGTCCCCCGAACAACATCTCCTGTGCGCACCCTGAGCTGCCATTCAGCGCCAATGCCTCTCGGTACTGCTCAACTAGCGGTAGTTAGCCCACCTGCGGTTCAATCCATACAACAGCCGTACCAGCTCGAGCTCGTGCGGTTTAAAATATTAACTGCCCGTTATCGCATGACTTATTGGGCCGCAGCGGACACGAGACCTTCAAGATTAGCCTTTAAAAATGATCACGGGATGCACAGAGCGAAACCGCCTGCCCTGATATGCTCCAGATATCGGTGACTTAGGTGCGGAACCAGGTTCATGAGGAGCTTCACCCTTTGCACAGCCGGCAGACCCCACGTCGGACTTGAATAAAAACTAATCTATGCTATCATGCCCCGACTCACATGAACGTGGGCTATGCAGCCACAGCGCTTGCTGCACCGCTGCCCGGTGAGCGGCCGAGGCTCCGAAGGAAGTTTTTCCGCCAAGGGCTGAAAAGAACCCCCAACGTCGGTGGTCGGGTTTAATGAAGGCCACCCGGCGCCGCTTACCCAAAAGGCACTGGCAACCTTGAGCAGACGAAGCTGGTAACAGAAACTGGTTTTACGGGAGATTCCATGGAAAAGTTGCAGCTCTGGGAGCGTTACAAAAGCCGGCTCTATGTCAATCCGGAGATCGGATTAGCGGTCGATAGCAGCCGGATGAATTTCTCCGACAGCTTCCTTGAGGAGATGGAGCCGGGGATACAAAAGGCCTACGCGGACATGACATCGCTTGAAGGCGGGGCGCTGGCGAATCCGGATGAAAACCGCATGGTGGGCCATTACTGGCTCCGCGCGCCCGAGCTCGCCCCCGACCGCTCGCTATCCGACGAGATAACAGCCGCCCTCGCCTCGGTCAAGGCCTTCGCCGCCTCGATCCATTCGGGCAACATCGCGGCACCCGATGGAGGCCGCTTCACCAACCTGCTCATCATCGGGATTGGCGGCTCAGCACTTGGGCCGCAATTTGTGGCCGACAGCCTGGGCGGCCCGCACGACATGATGCGCCCCCATTTTTTCGACAATACCGACCCGGACGGCATGGATCGGGTCATCAGCGAAATAGGGAGCGCCCTGCCCCAGACACTCGTCATCGTCATCTCCAAGAGCGGCGGGACCAAGGAGACGCGTAACGGCATGCTGGAGGCGCGCAAGGCCTTCACCGATGCCCATCTGAAGTTTGCCGCCCATGCGGTCGCAGTCACCGGCGCCGGTAGCGAGTTGGAAGACACCGCCTCGCAGCAGGAGTGGCTGGCGCGTTTTCCGATGTGGGACTGGGTCGGCGGCAGGACCTCAGTGACCTCCGCCGTCGGGCTTCTCCCGGCCGCGCTGCAGGGAATCGACATCGACCAGCTTCTGGAGGGGGCGAGGCGGTGCGACCGGAGCACCCGGTCGAAGGTGACGCCGGAAAACCCCGCGGCACTGCTCGCGCTCTCCTGGTTTCACGGCACGGGAGGCAAAGGGGCACGGGACATGGTGATCCTTCCCTACAAGGACAGGCTGCTCCTCTTTTCCCGCTATCTGCAGCAACTCATCATGGAGTCGCTCGGCAAGGAGCGGAACCTGGCCGGGGAGGTCGTGCTGCAGGGGCTCGCCGTCTACGGCAACAAGGGCTCCACGGACCAGCATGCCTACGTGCAGCAGCTGCGCGAGGGGGTGCACAACTTCTTCGCCACCTTCATCGAAGTACTCAAGGACCGGGCGGGGGTCT